>PWMA01000129.1 GCA_003558335.1 Candidatus Methanofastidiosia archaeon
CTCCTGATCCTTACATAAGTATAAATGAGGTGGGAGTTCCAGAATTTGCAGCAGCCGAATTAACTGTTCCTGAAAGAGTGACTACACACAATTTGGAAGAAATGAAGAAGATTGTGAGAAATGGCCCAAACAAACATCCTGGTGCAAACTATGTAATAAGATCTGATGGTAGAAGAAAAAAAATTACTGATACCACTAAAGATGACGTTGCAGAAGAACTTGATATAGGATTTATAGTTGAAAGACAATTAAGAGACGGTGACATCGTCTTATTTAACAGACAACCATCTCTCCATAGACTATCTATAATGGCACATGAAGTTAGAGTAATGCCCTACAAAACTTTTAGACTTAATCTCTGTGTGTGTCCACCCTATAACGCTGATTTTGATGGAGACGAGATGAATTTACATCTTCCTCAAACAGAGGAAGCAAGAAGCGAAGCTGGAACGATAATGAAAGTTCAAGAAAATATTATTTCACCAAGGTTCGGTGAACCTGTTATTGGAGGTATGCAAGACTATGTTTCTGGAGCATACCTTATGACAAGAGAAGGTTCAGAATTTCTATCTGAAGAGGTGGTGGAAAAATTCTACGAATCAGGAATATTACAAAACAAAGTAAATGTTGAAGATTTTAAAGAAAGATCTAAAATCTGGACTGGGAAGGAACTATTTGAAGTATTGCTTCCTAAGGATTTGAGTGTTGAATTTAGATCAAAGACTTGTAGAAAATGTGAAAGATGTGAATTTGACAACTGCAAGCATGATAACTATGTTGTAATAAAGGAAGGAAAGCTCCTAAAAGGTGTAATTGACGGTGCTGCCTTTAAAGCCAGATCAAGTTGTAAATTACTTGATAAAATTGTAAAAGATTATGGATCTGATGAGGGAAGAGAGTTTTTGGACTCTGTAACAAAACTTATCATTTCAGTAATAATGAAAGTTGGACTAACTACAGGTATAGACGATGTTAACATACCTGATGAAGCCCTTGAAAGAATCGAAGAGATATTGGAAAATGCTCAAAATAAAGTAATGGAAAATATTGAAGCATACAACAGAGGAGAACTTGAAAAACAGCCAGGGCAAACTCTTGAAGACACTCTAGAGAATAGAATTATGGCAGAACTTGCAAAGGCAAGAGACAACGCAGGAGCAGTTGCCGAACAGTATCTTGGAATCAAAAGACACGCTGTTATAATGGCAAAAACTGGAGCAAAAGGTAATATGCTCGACTTGACTCAGATGTCAGCATGCCTAGGGCAGATGACTGTAAGAGGGAAAAGACTACACAGAGGGTACCAAGAAAGAAGTTTACCACATTTTAAACGTGGGGATCGTTCAGCAGTTGCACGTGGATTTGTTAGTTCAAGCTACAGAGATGGACTTTCACCTACAGAATTTTTCTTCCACTCTATGGGAGGAAGAGAAGGCCTTGTTGATACTGCAGTTAGAACTGCACAGTCTGGGTATATGCAGAGAAGATTAATTAACGCTCTCCAAGACTTGAAAGTTGAAAAGGATAGAAGTGTTAGAGATAACAGTAATAATATAATCCAATTTGAATATGGTGAGGATGGTGTTGATCCATCTAGAAGTTCATATGGTGAAGCTGTTGATATAGATTGGATAATACACAAAACTGTCTCTTCAAGAAAATCATGAGGTGTTTAAATGTCGGATTTATCTTATATCGATAATCAAATAAAAAAATATCGTGATAAATTAACTGATCATATCAAAGAAATACTTAAAGAAAAACTTTACATGGCTAGTGAAAAATACGTCCTATCAAAAAGCGAAGTAAAATCCATAATTGAAGAATGCATAGAAAATTATGAAAAATCTCTTGTTGATACCGGAGAAGCTGTTGGAACGGTAGCAGCCCAAAGTCTTGGTGAGCCTGGAACGCAGATGACATTAAACACTTTTCATTATGCAGGTGTAGCCGATATCAACGTTACACTTGGTCTTCCTAGGATAATTGAAATTGTAGATGCGAGAAAAGATCCTAATACTCCTGTTATGAGGATATATCTCGATGAAGAAATGCGTGAAAATAGGGAAAAAGCTGAAGATATGGTCAAGGAGATAGAAGGCACTACTATTGAAAGTATTTCCAAAGGCTTGAAAATAGATGTTATCAACATGTCAATTGTAGTTGAACTTGATACCTATAAAATGGAAAAACAAGGACTAACAATCGAAGATATAAAAGAAAAACTTTATAAATTGAAAAAAATTGAGAACATCGAAGAAGAAGACAACTTTTTAACTTTAAAGGCCGGTGACGTTTCTCTTATGGAACTTAGAAAATTTTTTAACAGGGTAAAAGGTCACCAGCTTAAAGGAATAAAGAATGTTAAAAGAGCCTTAATCAAAAAAGAAGCAGATGAATATGTGATATACACAGAGGGTTCAAATCTAGGAGAGGTATTTAAAATCCCTGGAATTGATATATCCAGATCAATATCAAACGATATAAATGAAATTCAGAGAATACTTGGAATTGAAGCTGCCAGAAGAGCGATAGTTGATGAAATTAGAAAGACTCTAGAAGAGCAAGGGCTTGAAGTTGATATTAGGCATATAATGTTACTTGCTGATTTAATGACTATGGAGGGGGAAATAAAACAAATAGGAAGGCATGGGATTAGTGGAGAGAAGTCAAGCATACTTGCAAGGGCTTCTTTTGAAGTTACTACCAACCATCTTATGAAAGCTGCAAAGTTTGGAGAAATTGACTCCTTATCAGGAGTAACGGAGAACGTTATTATAGGGCAACCAATACCTATGGGTACAGGAAATGTTAAACTAATAATGAAAAAGTAGGAGGTTATTCAATGGATGTAAATAGAGAAATTAAAAGAACAATAGACACCGGCAAGGTAATACTCGGAACCAATAAATCCATTACTTCTCTTAAAACGGGTAACGCTAAGTTGATTATCTACACTCAAAACTGTCCTAAAAATATAAAGGAAGATATTTTTCACTATTCAAAAATATCAAGCATACCCATTTTAGAGTTTGGCGGTACATCACTGGAGCTTGGCACTCTTTGCGGTAAACCATTTCTTGTTTCAGTTATGGCAATAATTTCTCCAGGAGAGTCCAGTATCCTTTCTGGAGGTAAGGTTTATGGGAATTAAAATATCAACAGACGAGATAAGGTATATTGGACTGTTTGAAAGTATGACTGGTGCCACCGTTAAAGATTGTATATTTGAAGACAATAAAAATAAAATTGTTTATGTTGTAAAAGAAGGCGATATGGGTTTAGCTATTGGTAAAAATGGAGTTAATGCACAAAGAGTAAAAGAATCCCTAAATAAGCCAATAGATATAATAGAATATTCGGATGATCCTGAAAAGTTTATTAAGAATATCATCTGGCCTGTTAAAGTTAAAAGTATTCATGTCTCTGAGAGAAAAGATGGTAAAAAAATAGCTGTTCTTGATATTAATAAAAAAGATAAAGGGCTTGTTATAGGAAAAGAAGGAAAAAATATTGACAGAATCAAAAACCTATTAAAGAGACATCATAATCTTGACGATATAATGATTATGTAGAGGTTATAATTATGAGTAAACCACAAGGCAGAAATGCCGCGAGAAAAATTGAAGGAATAAGAAGAAAATATAGATGGAAAGATAAGGTCTATAAAATAAGAGAGCTTAACCTTAAGGTTAAAACAGATCCTTTGGAAGGTAGCCCGCAGGCAAGAGGAATAGTTCTTGAAAAGGTACCTATTGAAGCAAAACAGCCTAACTCAGCTCTTAGAAAATGTATAAGAGTTCAGCTTATTAAAAATGGTAGACAGCTAACTGCATTTTGTCCTGGAGACGGCGCTATAAATTTTATCGATGAGCACGATGAAGTTGTTATCGAGGGAATTGGCGGCAGACAAGGGGGGTCAATGGGAGATATCCCTGGGGTTAGATTTAAAGTAGTTAAAGTTAACAGAGTTTCATTAAATGAGATGGTTAAAGGGAAGAAAGAGAAACCGGTAAGGTAGATATTATGGATGTTAAAGAGAGATTTTATGTTCCAAACAATCTAAAGGTCTTTGGTAAGTGGGAAACAGATATTGAAGTCGAAGACTTGGGAATAAAAAGTTATGTTAATCTTACTCCAATTATAGTTCCACATACTGCAGGGAGACATCAAAAGAGACGATTTTGGAAAAATAAAACTAATATTGTAGAAAGATTAGCAAATAAAATGATGAGATCCGGTTCTGCAGGAAGAAAGACTGGTGGCAGATATTTGAGAAGACACGGTGGATATACTGGTAAGAAACAAGCCACTTATAAAACAATAAAACTTGCTTTCGAAGAAATAAACAAAAAAACTAAAGAAAATCCTTTGGAAGTATTAGTCAGGGCTTTGCAGCATGCAGGTCCAAGAGAGGAAGTGACAACACTTTCCTACGGCGGTATTAAATATCACCTATCAGTAGATACAGGTTCGCAGAGAAGACTAGATATGGCACTTAAAAATATAGCCTTAGGGGCAAGCATTAGGACATTCAAAACTAAAAAGAAGTTCCATGAAACATTGGCTGAAGAGATTATTCTTGCCTCAAAAGGAGAAATGTCAAGTTTTGCTGTAAATAAAAAGGAAGAGATAGAGAGAATAGCAAAATCAGCTAGATAATTCATTATGGTGATTCATTATGGGTAGAAAAGAAGAGATGGCAAAAAAAGTTAAAGGATTGATGGTTGATCCAGTCCATATAAGAAATACGGGAATAGCAGCTCACATTGATCATGGTAAAACTACTTTAAGTGATAACCTGCTCTCTGGTGCCGGTCTAATGTCAGAGGACTTAGCCGGAAAACAGCTCGTCTTAGATTTTGATGAGCAGGAACAAGCAAGAGGGATTACTATCAATGCAGCAAACGTATCGATGGTACACAATCACAAAGGTGATGATTATTTAGTAAACTTGATAGATACTCCTGGACACGTTGACTTTGGTGGCGACGTTACAAGAGCAATGAGGGCAATAGATGGATGTATTATAGTTGTTTGTGCAGTAGAAGGCAAGATGCCTCAGACTGAAACTGTTGTAAGGCAAGCTTTAAAGGAAAAAGTAAAACCAACACTTTTCATAAATAAAGTTGATAGATTAATTAGAGAGCTTCAACTTTCTCCTGAAGATTTACAAAAAAGATTTGTGAAGATTATAAACGAAGTAAATAAATTAATTAAAAATGCCGCACCTCCGGAGTTTAAAGAGAGTTGGCAAGTAAGCGTTACTGAAGGCAGTGTATCTTTTGGTTCAGCTTATTATAACTGGGCAATAAATGTTCCTTATATGAAAAAAAGTGGAATAACTTTTAAGGATATAATAGAGCACTGCATGAATGATACGCAGAAAGAACTTTCTAAAAAATCACCACTGCATGAAATTCTTCTTGACATGATGGTTACTCACCTACCGAATCCATTGACAGCACAAAAATATAGAATCCCCCAGATTTGGAAAGGAGATCTAGAAAGCATTGTTGGCCAAGATATGTTAAACTGCAATCCAAAAGGAAATCTTGGTATGGTAGTTACGAAAATTGTCCAAGATCCTCATGCAGGGGAGATTTGTGTAGGTAGGTTATTTTCCGGAACAATAAAAACTGGTCAAGAAGTTTGGATTGTTGCAACAAAAAATAAAAGAAGGGTACAGCAAGTTGGAATATTCATGGGTGCGGACAGAGAGAATCTTGAAGTCGTCCCATGTGGAAATATAGTTGCAGTTACAGGGTTAAAAGAAGCAATAGCTGGTGAAACTATTTGTACTGGAGATGAGCCAATTACTCCCTTCGAGGCAATAAAACATTATTCTGAGCCAGTAGTCACAGTTGCAGTAGAACCTAAGAATACAAAAGATTTGGCAAAGTTGGTTGAAGTACTAAGACAAGTTTCTAAGGAAGATCCAACATTAGTTGCAAAGATTAATGAAGACAGCGGTGAATACTTGTTATCTGGTATGGGAGAACTACATCTAGAGGTAATTGGTTATAGGATTACTCGTGATAGAGGAATAGATGTTAAGATGTCCGAGCCAATTGTAATATATAGAGAATCAATCGATGGAAAATCTGAGCCAGTGGAGGGTAAATCTCCTAACAAACACAATAGGTTCTATATGCAAGTTGAGCCCTTAGAAGACAACATCTACGATTCTATAAAAGAAGGAATAATCCCAGAAGGTAGGATCAAAGGAAAGGAGCTAGCACCGCAGCTTAGAGAACTTGGGATGAATAGTGACGAAGTAAAAGGAATTGCAGATATTTACAACGGAAATGTATTCCTAAATATGACAAAAGGAATAGTATACATCAATGAAGTCATAGAACTTATAATTCAGTCTATCCATGAGGCAATCGATGGAGGCCCTTATTCAAGAGAACCTGTAATGAAACTCAAAATAAAACTTGTAGACTGTAAGCTTCACGAAGATTCAATTCACAGAGGCCCCGCACAAGTCATACCTGCAGTAAGAGAGGGATTATTTGCAGCAATGCTTTATGCAAGACCTGTGATATATGAGCCTATACAAAAAGTTACGATTACCTCTCCCCAAGATTATATGGGTGCGGTAACAAGAGAAATGCAAGCAAGAAGAGGTCAAATATTAGATATATCTCAGGAAGGAGATTCAACTACAGTTGTATCTATGGCACCAGTTTCAGAAATGTTTGGTTTTGCTGGAGATATAAGAGGTGCAACTGAAGGCAGAGCAATTTGGTCAACTGAATACGCAGGTTATCAAAAACTACCAACAGAACTTCAAACTCAAATTGCTGAGTCAATCAGAAAGAGAAAAGGACTTAAACCGCAACCACCAAAACCTGAAGATTTCATGAGTATGTAGTTATAGAAAAAGCTTAAAAATAGATTCAATTTAAAAGATTATACCAGATATATTAAAAAAGGAGGAAATAATTATGGCAACTCAAAAACCACATTTAAATGTAGCTTTTATTGGCCATGTAGATCACGGAAAATCTACATCCGTTGGTCAATTGCTAGTTATGCACGGTGATATCCGAGGAGATGTTATTAAGAAGTTTGAAGATATGGGAGAAAAAGGTAAGACGTTTAAGTTTGCTTGGGTAATGGACAATCTAAAGGAAGAGAGGGAAAGAGGAGTCACAATAGATCTTGCACATAAGAAATTTGAAACTGATTCAAAATATATTACCATTGTGGACTGTCCAGGGCACAGAGATTTTGTTAAAAACATGATTACGGGAGCTTCTCAAGCAGACGCTGCAGTTTTAGTAGTTGCAGCAAATGATGGAATCATGCCTCAAACACAAGAGCATGTTTTCTTATCAAGAACACTTGGCATTCAACAATTAGCAGTGTTGGTAAACAAAATGGACACAGTAGACTATTCCCAAGAAAAATTTGAAGCACTTAAAGCAGAAGTAGGAAAATTAATTAGGCAAGTTGGATTTAAAGTTGATGAAACAACATTCATCCCCGGTTCAGCATTCCATGGAGATAATATCGCAGGTAAATCTGAAAAAACTCCTTGGTATACAGGACCTTCATTACTAGAAACTGTTGATTCTTTCAAAGAACCTGAAAAACCAACAGACAAACCACTTAGACTTCCAATCCAAGATGTTTACACAATTACTGGTGTAGGGACTGTTCCGGTAGGAAGAGTAGAAACAGGAATAATGAAGAAAGGCGACACCGTAATATTTGAACCTGCGTCAACAGTATTTGGAAAGTCTATTTCTGGTGAAGTAAAGACAATTGAAATGCACCATGAAACATTGAGCCAGGCACTTCCAGGAGACAACGTTGGATTTAACGTTAGAGGCGTAGGAAAGAATGATATCAAAAGAGGAGATGTATTAGGACATCCAAAAGATCCTCCAAAAGTTGTAACACTAAATGATTCTTTCAAAGCCCAGATAGTTGTTTTAAGACATCCCACAGCTATCACAGTAGGGTACACCCCAGTATTTCACTGTCACACAGCACAGGTAGCCTGCACATTTGAGAAACTACTCGCAGAGTTAGATCCAAAAACAGGCAATGTAAAGACTGAAAATCCTGACTTTTTAAAGAGCGGCAGCGCAGCAATTGTTCAGATAAAACCAACCAAACCTATGGTAATTGAAGAAATCAAAGTATTACCTCAGTTAGGCAGATTTGCCGTAAGAGACATGGGGGCAACAGTTGCTGCAGGAATGGTACAGTCTGTACAAAAAGGTTAAAATTTAATTTATTTTATTTTTATTAAATGAGGCGATACAGTTGCAAAAAGCTAGAATAAGATTGACTGCAATCGAAACTCAAAAACTTGACGAAGTTTGTTCTCAGGTTAAAAAGATAGCGGAGCGCACAGGTGTAGATATAGCTGGACCGATACCATTACCCACAAAAAAATTAAAAGTGCCTGTAAGGAAATCAACCTCTGGCGATGGCAAGGCTACATGGGAACGATGGGAAATGAGGATACACAAAAGACTTATTGAAATAGACGCAGACGAAAGAACTATGAGACAAATAATGAGGGTGAAAGTTCCAGAAAGAGTTAATATAGAAATTGAATTACTGTCTTAATCTTTTGTTGTATTAATAAAATACAATTATCTATTCTTCGATTCATTTCTAATTGTAATTTATCAATTGTTTCAATTATAAAATTTATTTTTACAAGTATGATAATACTTAAATATATGATAATGTTTAAAACAACAGGAGATATAGATGTTTGATTTGTTTGCATTAAGTGCTATAGGTCTTTTTGGAATTATGGCCATATTTCTTATAATTTTTATAGATGCAATATTTTTATGGGTCGGCACTAAACTTTCAGGAATTGAAAAAGCATCATTTGGCAAAGCAATAGTATGTGTATTTGTTTTGATAGTATTGTCTGCTATATTGGGCTCTATTCTTGGTTCAATGGGTTTCATTGGAGCAATTTTGAGCTTTGTAGTGACGCTTTGGGTAGTGAAATCTCTTTATGACACCTCTTGGGTTAAAGCATTTTTTGCACTGTTTTTAGCCTTTATAGCTTTCATAGTTCTTGTTGCTATTTTCTTCCTTTTAGCAGGAATTGGACTGTCAGGATTAAGTATCTTTTAATCATTATTTTTTAGGGAATTCTATGATTGTTAGAAACTGCAATGCAAGTGATGTTGAAAGGATAAGAAAATTTATAGATGAGTGCAAGCCTTTGGAATTACACACATCTTTTACTTATTGGATGTTATTTTATTACTTTCCTAATCTATGTTTTTTGATGTTAGAAAATGAAAAAATTTTAGGGTTTATTTCTGGCATTAGGAGCTCAGCAGATGAAAAGGTTGTATATCTGTGGCAGATAGGAGTTTCTAAAGATTATCAAGGTAAAAAATATTCTTCTATTTTGATTGATAATTTTCTGAAAGCTGCTCTAGATCTTAAGTGTAACAAAATTCAAGTTTCTATTGATCCAAAAAATGTATCTAGCTATCAAACTTTTCTAAAATATTCAAATAATTGTGGGTACAAATTTTCTAAAATTGGTAAAGTAAGCTATCATGATAAACTTTCTAATGAAAAAGAGCATGAATTGCTATATCAGATCGATATATAAACGCCCACAAATTTTATAAACTAAATAAACTGATGAAACTTGGGCCGAGGTCGCATAGCATGGATTAGTGCGCCGGACTTGAGATCCGGTTTCCCTTCGGGATGCGGGAGTTCAAATCTCCCCCTCGGCGCTTTCTGTTGTGATTTAGAATCTTATCTAGTGATTTCAATAGTAACATTCAAATTAAATAGATAATAAATATAAATTATTAATTTAAGTTGAATCCTGATTTTTATAAATAGATTAATTTCTATTTTTCTTTTTTAACTAGGCAAGTTCCAACTTTCTTTCCTTTGTAAACAATTGAGTCTTTTGATTGTACCTTAAAACCATATTTTTCATAAAATTTTTGTGCTTTATCATTATTGATGCTTACATGTAGGTACAACTTTTCATGCTCTCTTTCTATAGCCTTAAGCATTTCAGTTCCAAACCCTTTCCCTCTATGTCTTTCATCTATACACACAGCGTGAATGTAGTATCCATCTTCGTCCATATCTTTAGACATCATTTTGTCCATCTTCATAAGAGTAGGGAATCTTTTTAAAAAATGCCAAATTCCAAAAACTTTAATAAAATCCTTTCCTGAAGCTTTATCTATAACAGGTTTTTGATCTACACCATATCCACCAATTACTCCTACGATTTCACTTTCATTTATTGCACAATAAATGTATTGTGGATTAAAATAATTATTGTTCATTCTCATGAGTTTTTCAATATATTTTATACCCTTTTCTTTTTCACCGAACACCATTGATTTAGTTTCCTCATCTGCAGAATATATAAGGGTAGCAACTTTGGTAGCGTCATGTTTTTCAAAATCAAATTTTTCTAAAACAATACTCATTTAATTACCTCTAAACATTTTTCATCATTAA
>PWMA01000103.1 GCA_003558335.1 Candidatus Methanofastidiosia archaeon
AAGCTGGTCAACAAGAAGCTGTTAGAGAAGCAACAGGAGATGTCATTGGCCCACAGTTACAGATTAGTGGAACTAACGATGCCAGTAAATTTTATATAACAATTAGAAATAATCATAACGTGCCAGTTGATATAATAAAAATAGAACCGGGTGATGATAATATTACTTCTGGAACTAATAGTACTATTCCAGATAGTGGTGGTAGAACTTATCAAGTAACTCCTGCGGTAGGCACAGCCTATAATAGAGGTCAATCAGTGATATTTACAATAGACTACAATGTTTCTGGCAACGAATTAACTGCTACTTTTAATTATCTTGTAGAGTCTAGAATAGATGGCCCATCTAGTTAATTATTTTTTTCCTTTCCTTTTTCTCTTTTTTTCTTAATTTTTTAACTTATAAGAAACTCTTATATATATCCACAATTTAAAAACATTGAATGATAGCCTACAAAATGAGGATTATAGACCTTGTAAACGGTAAACTAAAAAAAGATGATCTAGGAGGTCTCATCCTATCTACCCCTTTTGGCGAATCAAAAGAAGCTAGAGTATTAGGAACTATAGTAGACTCCTATAGAAACCCTGAAAACACATATGGCTCAATAACAGTAGATGATGGAACGTCAACTGTAAGATTAAAAGCCTTTTCTGATAAAGTTGAGCTATTCGATAAATTCAATGTAGGCGAGATTGTAGATGTTATCGGAAGGGTCGGAGAATACCAGGATGAAATCTATATCTCACCAGATAACTTAATTCCAGTTACTCCAAACTACTGGCTCTATAGAGAGCTAGAACTGTCCAAAAGAATAAAGGAGCTTACAGAAAAGGGCCTCTCATTTGATTATACTGAAGAAACGCCGATATACGCCCCAGAAGAATCAGAACCCTACGAAGAAGACGAAACTACAGAAGAAGTTGAAATCGGTGAAGCAGAAGATGAGCTTAGAGAAACAGAGGTAGAAGAGTTAATGGAAGAGATAAGCGAAGAGGAGATAACTGAAGATGAAGAAAAGGATGACATGTCCTTTTACTCTGAAAGCGATGAAGAAGAGATAAAGGAAAACGTTTTCAATCTTCTAAAAAAGGACCCAGCTGTATCAAAAACAGAGATATCAAATGTTTTAAGTATCGATGAGCTTGATGTCGAGCTATCTCTAGCCGATCTTGAAGATGAGGGTCGCATTAAATCAAATGATGACGGGTATGAGATAATTGAATGATAGGTATGTCCTCTACGCATTGGCATTTGGCTTTCTCTTTGTTTCTGCTTTTGTCCTTTTGTCCTTTAGCGAAGTAAATATTCCTGAAGATAAGTTTACGAGATTATACTTTAACTCTACAATTTTAGAAAATAAAAATAATGGTTCAGTTCTAAACGATAAAGAACTAATAATAATAGATGGAAAGATAACTCTAGATGGCAAAAACTTTATCACCCCAAACGACTCCTTCTTTGTAGCTGACAAAGGATATACACTAAATTTAGTTACTTCTGAATCAATACTTTTGTATAACTTTACAAGAAATACCCAAGACCTAATCTACTTTGAATTTACCATAGAAAATCATGAAGGCTTTGACAAAGATTACACCTATCAAATCTCTATCAATGAAAACGAAAAGCTAGAAGAAAACGTGTTTTTAAGAAAAGATGAAAAAATTAAAATTCAAAAAAGTATCGAGTTTGATGAACCTGGAGAGCACAGATTGATAGTCACCCTAAATACTGGTCAAGAGATTTACTTTAACTTTTTTAATAGGTGAACTTATGAGGTCCAAAATCTTAATGGTACTTGAAAGAAAAAAAGATTACGTATCAGGTGAAGAAATATCTAAACAGATGGGACTTTCAAGGGCAGGTGTATGGAAGCATATTAAAAAGTTAAGAGAGATGGGCTATCAAATAGAATCAAAGACAAACAAGGGGTATAAACTGATAAAACTCCCTGAAGCGCTTACCGGATTTGAGATAAAAAGAATCTTAAACACTAAAAAAATCGGTAAAAAAATTCTTTTCTTTGAAGATATTGATTCGACAAACAACAAGGCAAAAAAAATAGCGTTTGATGAAGATGAAGGGACGTTAGTAATATCTGAGATGCAAAAAACAGGACGAGGCAGAAGAGGAAGAGAGTGGCACTCTCCCAAAGGGGGAATCTATGTATCATTTATCTTAAAGCCCAATATACCTCCAGAGATGGCCCCACAGATGACGCTTGTAACATCCCTTGCCCTTGTTGAAACAATCAACTCTATCGATGAAAAACTCGATCCAAAGATTAAGTGGCCAAACGACATATTAATTGATGGTAAAAAGGTCTCTGGTATACTAACAGAACTATCAAGTGATGTTGAAAAGATAAACTATATCGTTGTAGGTGTTGGAATAAATCTAAATACAGAAATAGATGTCCTCCCAGAAAATGGAACTTCCTTAAAGAGGGAACTAAACGAAGATGTGTCCACCAAACTCTTCTTAAAAGAATTTTTAGAGACGTTTGATCTAATCTATCAAGATTACAAAGGCGGCAAAGTCAATGAAATAATAGGTAGATGGAAGGATAACTCTGATACCCTTGGTAAAAAGGTCAATAT
>PWMA01000087.1 GCA_003558335.1 Candidatus Methanofastidiosia archaeon
AACTTGCCAGCACCAATTTTTAATGCCGTAGGAAGTCTGTTTCTTTTAGACTTCATATTCAAAGTGTTCGTTTTAGTTGGAAGAATTTCAGATATTGATACATTTGATGCAATATCAAAGACTTTTCCATTTCTTTATCCAATAGTCTTCTTAATTGTTCTTTTGGTGGGCTATATATCTATTCTTTCAGGCCCTCCTTGGGAATCATCAAGGAAGAAAGAATCTAATAAAGTTGACGGTGAAGAAAGGACATGGGAAGATGTTGGAAATGAATTCAAGGAACTACTCTTTGATGCTTTTAGTTCAGCCAGAGATTCTCTTAGACAAAATAAAAAATAAATCTTTATTATTCGCTCTTTTTAAGTTTTAATACAAAGGTAGCACCTTTCAGATCTGTGTCTTTAACTTCAATTGTTCCTCCATACCGTTCTATAGTTTTCTTAACAATATAAAGACCTAGACCAGTTTGAGCACTTTCACCAAAACTTACCCCTTCTTCAAATATCCTACTTTTCAAATCTTCAGGAATCCCTTTGCCGTAATCAATAATGCTTATCTCACAGATATTTTTATCTGAGTTGATTACAATATCTACTTTATCAGTCTTGCCATGTATGATTGCATTATCGATAATATTATTTATAGCAGAGATTAATGCTTCGTCTGCTAAGACTTTACAATCCTCTTGTACGTGAATGGCGATATTAGAATAATTCTTTTTTACAAGTTCTATTATCTTTTTTATGCTAAAAGGTTTTATTTCATAATAGATTAACATTTCAGATTCCAAAGCCCTTATATTCTGAATTAAATCTACACATTTCTTAATTGAACTAAACGCCATGTTTTTCATATCTTCGTTCTTTGTCTCAATCATTTCTAAAGATATAGTTAAAACTGTCAAGGCATTTGCAATGTCATGTCTTAAAATCTTGTTTATAATTCTTAAATTATCGTTTAATTGTTCTATTGTTTCTTCATGTTTTTTTCTTTTTGTTATATCTTGTACTCCTGCCATTGCCCCAACATATTTGCCTTCTTTATCTATTATTGGCGAAGTTGCAATAGATGTATATACAGTATTTCCATCTTTATTTATAAATTCAAAAGTATATGATTCCCTAATACCTATTCTTCCTTTTTCCAAATTATTTTTTGCTATTAATATAGAATCTTCATTCATAAAATCAAAGAGATGTTTTCCAACCATCTCTTCTGAAGAATAACCAAGTATTTCAGACATTTTTGGATTTACAAAAGTAGTATATTCGTTCTCATCGATTATCCATATTCCTTCTTGGAAATCATTAATAAGAGTGCGATATTTTTCCTCACTTATTTTCAATTCTTCAATATAAGTTTGCTTTTCAAAAGCTGTACCTAAAATTTCTGAAAACATTTTCAAAATATTAACATCTTCCTCTAGCCATCTTTTACTTTGAAAGACATTATCAAATCCAACAAATCCAATAGGTTTGCTTTTACTCTCCAATACAACTAAAAGAAAAGATTTTATATTCTGATTTTCTATTATCTCTTTTTCATAAGATGCTTCCGATGGGAGATCAGAAATATCTTCAACAACTATTAACCCTTCTTTTTCAAGTTTATCTTTTTCCCATGGAAACATAGCTATGGGGAGATTTTGTAAATTGCCAATTTGGGATGAAACCCCTTTATTGCACCACTCATGAGTATTGCTAATATGGGTTTCATTATCCTCTAAAAGAAATATATAAGTCCTATCTGAATTGGTAATCTTACCGATTTGACTTAGAGACAGATTTATAACATCATCTAAATCTTGATATTTTGTAAATCTCCTAGATATATTAGAAATTGCTTCTTCTAAATTCAATCTATATTTGAGTTTATTCTCAGACTCTAATTTATCCGTTACATCAGTTATAAATCCTTCAAGATAATCAATCTCTCCTTCGGAGTTGTAAACACCTATCCCTTGTTCCCATACCCATTTTATTTGATCATCTTTTGTTCTGATTCTGTAAGTTATGTTAAATGGAGTTTTATTATCAATTGCTTCTTGAACACTTTGCCATCCTTGCTCAAAATCTTCAGGCAAAATTATATTTCCATAAGAGATTTTGGCATTTGACAATATTTCTTCCGATTCATAACCTGTCAGTTTAAAACAGCCTTGACTGATAAACTCCATTGTCCAGTTTTTGTCATTTTTGCACCTATATACAATTCCTGGAAGATTGTTCATTAATCTTTTTATTAGTTCTCTACTTCCAATTACCTCTTCTTCTATTTTTTTCCTATCTGTTATATCTAAAGCTGTGAAAATTATCCCCTTTGTAGAATCATTTCGATTAACTTTAGTAGAAGAAAGAATTATATTTAAGATTCTGCCCGATTTTGTTTTAAATCTTGTTTCAACTCTCCCAATACCATATTTTTCCATTTGTCGATACTTCTCTTTACCAACAAACTCATAATCTTCAGCAGTTGGATAAATAATTCTTGAATTTTTTCCAATAATCTCTTCTTCTGAATACTCTAACATATTACATAAAAAATTATTAACAAAAATAAATTCTCTATCTATTACAATACCAATCCCAATAGGCGCAGCTCTTGATATCCCTTCGACAATTTCTCTGTTTTTTATATGGGATCTAAGTTCATCCGATCTCTCTGAAATTTTTTGTTTAGTATATTTTTTGTTCAATCATACACCTTAAGAATTGCTAAATAAGGGTTATCATCTTTAATTGAACTTTAGAATATATATCATTTTCCTATTTTTTATGTCCAAAAAATTATAATTTAAATAAGATAAAAATAAAAGCTTATATACTAGTCTCAACAATATCAATAATATAAATGACATAGGATGATTTTGATGAAAAAAGATGTACCTTTTGGCACAAGACCTATAATAACGAATATTGTTGCAACTGGAAGATTCCCAAATGATGTAGATATAGTAAAGGCTTACGGTATTTCTGATTTTGTACATGCCGAATACAATCCAGAAACATATCCTGCCCTCCTCGTGAAGGTTATGATTCATGATGAGAGAAAGCATGTCACAATTTATAAAAATGGCAAATACATCATTACAGGCGCAAAAAGTGAAGAAGAATTACATGAAGTTTATGATGAAGTTATCAGAATATTAAAAAAGAATGATCTACTTTAGACTTTTTAATCTTCTAATTCTTCATATATTTTTAATTTAATATTTTAAGAATCTAATTTTTCTACTATTAAAAGATATTATATTTTGAAACTCTATTCATTTTTTGAAAGAATGTATACACCCATACATAGAATAATAATCCCTATAATCTGCATAGGAGTTACTAGTTCTCCAAGTACTAAAAATCCTAGAAGTGCTGCAAAGAAAGGCGTTGATAATTCCAAAGCTCCTGCTTGGGCAGCTTTTATTCTTTTAAGTCCTTCGTAATACAATATATATCCAGTTCCAACCACTATACCAATTATTATTTGGTTTAGACCTCCAAACTGAAACTCTGATCTGATAACTAAATATGTTGTAAAAAATATAGATGCTATTAAAAATCTATAAAAAGTAATTATTCCACAATTCATTGTATTAAGGTACTTTCTTGCTACGATTCCTGTAGTAGCCCAAGAAACTGTTGCACCAACAACCAATAGATCACCAACTGTTCCTACTCTCAAAATAAGGAGGTTTTGTAATGTTTGTGTAGTGACAAGAAGAGCTCCAATTATCATTATGAACATTCCCAAATAATCGTACTTTGAATGTTTTTCATCCCTCAAAATAAAGTATCCAATCAGAATAATAAATATTGGTTGCAGGTGACCTATCAAAACAGCATTGATTACAGGTACCTTCGTAAGAGCGATATAATACAATAGATCTGCCACAAGTGTTCCAAAAATTGCAATATAAAATAGCACTGAAAACTCTTTTTTAGTCACTTTTAAATTATTTCCATTTGTTGAAAAAGCATATATTAGGGCCAAAATAGTTACAAATATCGCCCTAAATGTTGACGTCTGGACAACACTAGAATCCAAATATGCTAGCTTTGCAAATATAGGCTCAATAGCCCACATTATACTTGCACCGATAATTGCTAGCACTCCTATTCTTTTTTTGTCCATTGGGCTTTGATATAGTGATTATCTTAAAAGGATTGCTGCAGATTATTTTTTATATTAAAATTTATTTCTTCTAATTTTCATGAAATTTAAAATAACTAAAATCTCATAATCTTTCAAATATATTTAAGAATTAATAAATAATAGACTTTATTAAATAATAATAATTACTAATTATATTTAATAATTATTTTTTTTCTTTGATCTAACTTTAAAGTATTACCGGAAGTTATTTTAATACTAAGCTATAATTAAAATCCAAACATACAAAAATTAATACCTAAGGGAGGTTTTAAAATAGAAGAAAAAAATAAGAAAAAGTTAACTACAGTAGCAGGTGCCCCAGTTGCTGACAATCAAAATTCCATGACTGCTGGCCCTAGGGGACCAATGTTACTTCAAGATGTATGGTATCTTGAAAAACTTGCTCATTTTGATAGAGAAGTAATACCTGAGAGAAGAATGCACGCAAAAGGTTCTGGAGCCTTTGGCACATTTACTGTAACGCAAGATGTCACAAAGTACACAAAAGCAAAAATTTTCTCAGAAATTGGAAAGAAAACTGAAATGTTTGTCCGTTTTTCAACAGTTGCAGGTGAGCGAGGAGCAGCTGATGCAGAAAGAGATATACGTGGATTTGCTATGAAGTTTTATACAGAAGAAGGCAACTGGGACCTTGTTGGCAATAATACACCTGTTTTTTTTCTTAGGGATCCTCTTAAGTTTCCTGATCTAAATCATGCAATAAAGCGCGATCCGCGTAATAATATGAGAAGTGCAAAAAACAATTGGGACTTTTGGTCATCTCTTCCTGAAGCGCTACATCAAGTAACTATCACTATGAGTGATAGAGGCATCCCTTTATCTTACAGACACATGCACGGATTTGGCAGTCATACTTTCAGCATGATTAATGCAAAAAATGAAAGAGTTTGGGTTAAATTTCATCTTGTGTCTCAACAAGAAATTAAAAATCTAACTGATGCTGAAGCAGAGGCAATAGTTGCCAAGGACCGTGAGAGCCATCAACGTGATCTTTATGAGAGCATTGAAAGTGGAGATTTTCCTAAATGGAAGATGTTTATTCAGGCAATGACTGAGGAACAGGCAAAAAATATGCCATATAATCCTTTTGACCTAACAAAAGTTTGGTACAAGAAAGACTTTCCATTAATAGAAGTTGGATACTTTGAACTAAATCGAAATCCAGATAACTACTTTGTAGATGTTGAACAAGCAGCATTCAATCCAGCAAATGTAGTTCCAGGAATAGGATTCTCTCCAGATAAAATGCTTCAAGGTAGACTTTTCTCTTATGGAGATGCACAAAGGTATAGGCTTGGTGTAAATCATCATCAGATACCAGTAAATGCACCTAGATGTCCAGTAAACAGTTATCATAGGGACGGCCAAATGAGAGTAAATAGTAATGCAGGTAGCACTATTGGATATGAACCAAATAGTTATGGCGAGTGGGAAGAGCAACCAAATTTTAGAGATCCACCACTTCCAATAACCGGACCAGCAGACAACTGGAATTTTAGAGAAGATGACGATGACTACTATACTCAGCCCGGGAAACTATTCAGGCTAATGACGTCTGAACAAAAAAAAGCATTATTTGAGAATACAGCACGTGCCATGGGAGACGCTCCAAAAAATATTAAGATTAGACATATTGGAAATTGCCTCAAAGCCGATCCTGAATACGGCAAGGGCGTGGCAAAAGCTTTAGGCATCACATTGGACGAGCTAAGTTAAATAAGTTTAGTATAGTTTGGAGAATTTATATTCTCCTCTTTTTATTCAAAAATATTAATATTTACTTTCCAAGAGTGCAGTCATAAATTTTTCCGGTAATTACTTCTGTATTAATCAATAGATCAACTAAAGGAAAAAGATCTTCTGGATATAACTTTCTTTTAAGAAGTTGTCCTTTCATAATATGCTCTTCTATTTCTTCAACAGATCTATTTGTATTTCTTGCCGCTATCTGAATTTCTCTTTTATGCCTTTCTGTGAAAACATAAGTTGGAGAGATGCCATTAACTCTGATATTGTATTTAGAAGCTTCGTATGCTGAATATTTTATGAGTGCTTCAACACCTGCTTTTGCAATTCCATATGGCGCTTTGTTGTGAGATATGTACTTTGAAGCAGAAGAAACAAAATGTAAGATATTGCCTCCAGAACCCTCGTTTCTTTTCATATATCTAAGCGATTCTTTTGTTAGCATAAAAGCTGTTTTTAGATTAATATCCACTATCTTATCATATTCTTCTAAAGGAAATTCTTCAATAGGATGGGAAAAGAGACTTCCTCCAACAGTATTTATAACTACGTCAAGTCGTTCGTACTCTTCAATAATGTAACTAAAAAGGAATTTTATATTATCTTTTGAATTTAACTCCATTGGCATATAATTAAATTTTTCATCTTCCTTTATTTTTGTAAAGTCATTAAGGTTTTTTCTTCCACTACCTATTAGAACTTTTACATTTCCATTTAAGTGCTCAAGAAGAGGTTTTCCAATGCCTCCACTAGCGCCTGTCAGTAAAACTATCTTTTCTGAGCTTTCCATACTTTATTTATTGTTTGATTTAATTAAATAATTAACTACTTGATTTCTACTCATGCCCAAAATTACCAATAACTTTAAATAGTATTAGTTAACTATATTGGATAACAATAATAATTATGATTCAAAGGAAGGTTCTTCATGAATGATATAAAGGTCATTGTCTTCGGAAAAGAAAATGCTGGCAAGAGTACCTTAATTAGGGCAATAGGCCGTGATGTAATAAATATTGACAAAAACAATACTACAGTATCTATGGATTATGGAAAGATAAATATCGGTGAAAAAAAGATTCATTTTTATGGAACACCTGGCCAAGAAAGATTCGATTTTATGAGAGACATTTTATCAAAAGGTGCGAACATGGGCATAATAGTTTTAGACACGACAATGAATCTCTCTCAGGTTGATACAGATCTTTTAAATGAACTAAAACAGAAGAATATTCCATTTTTAATATTTTTGAATAAAAGTGATATTTCAGATGCAGAACCCATAAGAAAAAAACTAAATGGATTTCCAACAATAATTGGATCCGCAAAAATGGGAAAAGGTGTAAATGAACTAATTCATACGATTGTTAATCTATCTTAGTACCCCAATAACCTTTTATATTTACTTTAGTAATCTCTAATATATGAAAGACAGCCACCTTTTGCCTCTTTTAACTTTAGCTAAAAAAATTAAGGACAAAGGTTCTGTTTATATATCTTCGAAGGAATTCGGTACTGAACTTGGAGTTTCTCAGCAGACTGCTTCAAGGTGGTTGGTGGAATTGGAATCTTGTGGTGCAATAGAAAGAAAATTTGTGAAAGGAGGACAGACTGTTACTCTTACCCAACAAGGAAAAAGTTATCTAAAAACAATTTTTTTGGATCTATGTGGATTGTTTATTAAAAAAAATAATAAGATTATCATAGAAGGAATAATAATTTCTGGCTTAGGTGAAGGAAAGTACTATGTTTCAAGACCTTTCTATAAAAAACAGTTTGAAAATAATCTGGGATTTACCCCTTTTCCTGGAACCCTAAACATCAAACTAACAGAAGAAACAGATATTTTGTTAAGAAATTTTCTTGATAGGTGCCCGTCATCTATAGTAGAATCGGGAACAGATGAAGGAAGGTCTTTTGGACATGTTAGATGTTACAAAGCATTGATTGAAGATAAGATAAAAGGAGCACTTATAATCCCTTTAAGAACTCACCACCCTCCAAACGTCGTTGAAATTATAGCTCCTAAAAATCTAAAAAACTTCTTAAAGAAAAAGGATGGAGATTATATCAGAATTAAAATTGAGGTTTAATCTATGAGAATTGTTTTGAAAATTGGAGGGTCTCTTGTATTTAAAGATAAGATAGATGTCGATCTAATAAAGAATGTTTCCAAACAAATTGTTTCACTCTCAAAAACGCATGAATTTTTAATCGTTATAGGCGGGGGGGCAATTGCAAGAGAATATATTGGTGCTCTAAAAGACATAGGAAAAGATGATACCTTTCTCGATATTGTAGGAATTGAAGCTTCTAGATTGAATGCTTCTCTTTTCATTGGGGCGTTGGGCGAGCATGCAGCAGTTGAAGTTTCAAAAAATTTTAATCATGCTTTGTCCGCAATCCATTTGGACAAGATTCCCGTCTTAGGTGGAACACATCCTGGACACACCACCGATGCAGTTTCCTCTATGCTTTCTGAATTTGTGGGAGCAGATTTGTTTCTTAGATTTACAAATGTAGATGGAGTTTATGATAAAGATCCTAGAAAGCACCCCGATGCAAAAAAACTTGAAAAAATTAGTCATGGACAACTTCTTGAAATAGTCGAAGGTACAAAAGCCAAAGCAGGAGTTAATACAGTAATTGATCCGCTTGCCGCAAAAATTTTGAAAAGATCAAATATAAAGACAGTTGTCTGTGGAAAAGATGAACTCTTGAGTATTAAGGCAGTCCTAGAAGGGAAACATAAAGGAACAGAAATATCTTAATTTCTGGATTACCATGTTAGGCGCAAAAGTTTATAGGGAAGAAGCAGAAAAACATAGAAAAATTCTTTTAGATATGGGAGTTCTAGATATTAACTTCAAAATTGCATACGATGGAGATTATATATTGTTACCTCTTAAGGAGGAGATTAAAGGTTACAATATCGTTGATTACAATTTTTTACCTATTGAAAAAAGGAAAACTTCTTTGAGGGATGCTTTATCAAAAAAAATACCATCTTCTTATCTTTTAAAACTTAGAGCATTTGACACAATAGGAAATATAGCATTGATACAATTGGACGATGAACTAATCCCTTATAAAAATGTTATTGGCGAAGCACTTTTAGAATTAAATCCTTCCATAAAGACGGTTTTCAGAAAAGATAGCATTGAGGGAGAATATAGAGTTCCAACAATCGAACTTATCGCCGGCGAGTGCGAGACGGAAACAGTTTATCAAGAGTTTGGGGTAAGAATTTTACTTGATATTTCAAAAGTATATTTTTCACCAAGACTTTCTCAAGAAAGAAAAAGAATAGCCTCCCTTGTTAAAAAAGATGAGATAGTTTTGGATATGTTCTGTGGGGTAGGTCCTTTTTCTCTTATGATTTCTAAAAGAGCAGAACCTAAAAGAATATACGCAATTGATATAAATGAAACAGCAGTATATTATCTTAAGAAAAATATTGTTCTAAACAGATGCGAAAATATAATTCCAATTATTGGGAATTCTAGAAATGAAATAAAAAACATTGAAAGTCCCAATAGAATAATTATGAACCTGCCTCACTCTGCATCTGACTTTCTCTCAGATGTTTTTTCAACATATCACAAATCAAAAGTTCACTTTTATTCAGTTTCTGAGGATATTAGTTTTGTTAAGAAAAAGATCATTGAAGAAGGAAAAAGACATGCTAAAAAGATAGACTTTATATTTGAAAGAACTGTAAAAAGTTATTCTCCACATTCTGAAATATACTGCATAGACTTTGACTTTTCATAGATAGTAACTTTCATATCTTTTTCATTTTTTAAAGCTCTAACTAATTTTCTATCAATATCAATGGAAGCTTTAGTTGAGCCAATAGCATAAGTTCTTCCTGAAACAAAAGAAGAAGTCCTAATTACTAACTCTTTTTCATCTGTCAGTTCATGATTTTTTGGCATTGTAGCTTCAAACCTCTCTTCGATATCTTCAATATTCAGCACAAAAACTAATCTTCCATTTAGTCTATTTAAATCTTTGATGTCATGATTGGAGGAAACTCCCAATATGCAGCTAGCATTGCTTGTGATATTATCGTCTTTTGTAAATTCCAGAGTGCTTTTGTGATCTGCAGTAATTTTTGGATGTCCTTTGACTTTGAAGGATATCATATTTTTTTCCAAAACCTTTAATTTTAAAAGATTTACTTATTAGTTTTAGTTATGCGTGATAAACCAACAATCAATAGTTTGATGTTATTTTCTAAAAAAATAGGCCTAGATTATTGTGCCGAGTTTAGTCCAACTTTGTTAGTTCCGGAAGAGAGAATCAGAATATATTGCCACCAGAATCTATGCGATAAATATGGAAAACATTACATGTGTCCTCCATTTGTGGGCACAATAGAAGAGGCAAAGACTAAACTTAAAGATTACGATAAAGCTTTCCTTTTAAGATACTCTAAAAATATGAAAGTGCCAGAAGATATAGAAGAAATAGAAAAAAGTAAAGTTGACTTTCACAATAATATACTAAAAAT
>PWMA01000163.1 GCA_003558335.1 Candidatus Methanofastidiosia archaeon
ACAAAGGCAACATCTATTTTGATAACTGAAATGTTAAATTCTAGGGGATACTCAAGGTTTGGATTTGAAGAGTTTATCACAAGAGGTGTAATAACAATGCACCTTGTTGAAGGGGAAAAGGCTATTCCTAGGATGGCAGAATACAAGAGAAGCATATTTATCAGAAAGATGAGGGAAACAAATCACAAAATAAAGCAGTACCCTTTTTCTATTGCTGATAATGGAATAGTGGTATATCCTCAAGGGGAGATATATTAATCTAAAGTGATTAATATGATAGCTGTACCCGATACTTCCGTTGTCGTTGATGGTAGATTCAAAGACCTTTTGCTTACTACCGAGTTTGTAAATGATTTAGAAAAAATCGTCATAGCAGAAGCTACAGTTGCTGAAATTGAGCACCTTGCAAACGAGGGAAAAACTTCTGGCATATCAGGAATAGCTGAGCTAAAGGCGATATTTAACATATCAAAGGACATATTTATTCCAATAGAATACTACGGCAAAAGACCTACAAAGTATGAGATTTCAGGTGCTAAAAAAGGCGATATCGATGCCATCATAAGAGAGGCAGCAATGGATTTGGGTGGAACCCTTATTACTGGCGATTTAATCCAGAAGGATATAGCAGAAGCTAAAGGAATTGAATCGATCTTTTTAAAGCCACATAAAACTGTAAAACTTAAAATTGAGGATTTTTTTGATTTTGAAACTCTATCTGTTCACTTAAAAGACGGGCTTTTTCCTTCAAGAAAGAAAGGAAAACCGGGTGAAATAGAGCTAGAAAAATTTGATAAAGTTTACAGCGAGGAAGAGTTAAAGGAAATTGCTCTTGATATTTTAGAGCGGGCAAAAACTACTAGAGATAGTTTTATTGAGCTAGATGAGAAAGGTGCAAGCGTTGTCCAACTTCAAGAGTATAGAATTGTTATAACAACTCCTCCTTTTTCAGATAGATTTGAAATAACAGCTGTAAGGCCTGTTAAAAAACTAAACTTAGATGATTATAACGCGCCTGCTAAGCTTATGGAAAGATTTGAAACTGCTGAAGGAATTTTAATTGCAGGGGCTCCTGGTATGGGAAAATCTACATTTGCCCAAGCAATTGCAGAGTATTACTCTTCTCTGGATAAGATAGTAAAGACTATGGAAAAACCAAGAGACCTAAATGTTTGTCCCGACATAACTCAGTATACTTCATTAGAAGGGGATATGGCAAAGACAGGAGATATACTGCTCTTGGTAAGGCCAGACTTTACAATATTTGATGAGATGAGGGTCACAAACGACTTTAAGATTTATGCCGATATGAGGCTTGCAGGAGTTGGAATGGTAGGTGTAGTCCATGCGACAAAGCCAGTTGATGCAATACAGCGTTTTATAGGAAGAATTGAACTTGGTATAATCCCTCAGCTAATTGATACTATTGTCTTTATAAAAAACGGAGAGATTTCTCAAGTTTTAGAACTAGAGTTTTTAGTTAAAGTTCCACAAGGCATGACTGAATCCGACCTTGCAAGGCCAATTGTTGAGATAAAGGACTTCTATACAAAAACACCTCTATACGAGATTTACACCTATGGGGAGCAGGTAGTTGTCATGCCTCTAAAGACCATCAGAAAAGAGTCTTCACCAATGAAGAGGCTTGCACTATCAAAGCTAAAGGAAAAGCTCAATGCTGAGATTGGAATACCTTTTAGTTTAGATGCTGTTTCAGAGTCTAGAATTGCTCTTTATGTAAATAACGATGACATACCTTCTTTAATAGGAAAGGACGGCAAAAACATAAAGAAGCTTGAAAATGCTATAGGATTTTCAATCGATGTAAGGCCTACAGAAAAACCAAAAGAAAAAAAGGGTAAAATCCCTGTAGATGTCGATTTTAGAGAAAAGCACATACTCATTAACATAGAAAAAAGATTTGCCAGAAAGAATGTAAAGATATTTTTGGATGGCGACTATCTTGATGAAGTTTCTGTTCCAAAGTCTGGTAAAATCAAGATATCAAACAAAAACCCAATAGCTGAACTCATCGAGGATGGAATCTTTAATGGTAAAAACTTATATATAATGCTATAAAATCCGATTTGGGACCAGTGGCCTAGTGGATATGGCAATAGCCTCCTAAGCTATAGGTCGGGGGTTCAAATCCCCCCTGGTCCGTATTAAATATTTATTTGATTTTGTAAATATTTTTCCTGTGGCCAATTCTCAAAACTATAAGATTATTTCCATCTATATCAAAAACAATTCTATACTTACCTATCCTAAATCTATACTCTCCAATTCTAGGATCTGACAATTTAGCAGAATACTTGAAAGGATTTGATGAATATTCTTTTATTTTTAAAATAATAATGTCTTGATTTTTTTTATCAATTTTTTCTAAGTCGCTAATGGCCCTATTAGTTATAACGACTTTAAACATTAAGCAAATCCTCTAAATTTTTATACTTGCCTTCTTTGTAATTATTTCTTGCTTCTTTAATCGAGTCTATATATTCTTGACTTGAAAGAGCTAACATATCCTCTTTTAAATCATCCATAACTTCCTTTAAAGTATCTGATAAAAGTAAACGAAACTCTTCAAT
>PWMA01000045.1 GCA_003558335.1 Candidatus Methanofastidiosia archaeon
AAAAAAATATGGAATTGTTATAAAAGAAGATGGTAGCGATAAGGAAGAAGTCGCACAAGTTAACTTAGTTGATTCGTTTTCTCCAAAAGACTATTATGATATTGTCCTTGTAGTTATGGGTTATCATCAAGTCAAGGAAATTCTACCTACTTTGGCAACAAACAAGTCTGTTCCATCATTTCTTTTTATGGGTAACAACGTACGCGGACCTGAAGAATTAGTTGAATCCTTAGGCAAAGAGCGCGTGTTGCTTGGCTTCCCTTATCCTGGAGGGGAAAGAGATGGGCACATAATTAAGGCAATGCGAGTTGATGAAAAGAAAAAATATACTTTACCCATAGGAGAAGTTGATGGCCAAGTTAGAGAGAGAACTACAAAAGTTGCAGAGGTACTAGGGTCAATGCGTGGATACAAAGTTGAAATTAGAAAAGATATGGACGCGTGGCTAAAGTACCATGCTGCAGCTCTAATTTCAGGATTTGTTCCTGCCATTTATGCAACAGGGATAGATATGAAGAGATTGGGTAGGACTCGTGATCTATTGGTATTGGCAGTACGTGCTACCAAGGAAGCTATGGCGGGATTAAAAGAAGCTGGGATCCCTCCGTCACCTTCATTGTTAAAAATTTTTAATTGGATACCTGAACCAATTTTTGTTTATTTAATTGGAACACTAATGAGAAAAGAAATTGCAAAATCAAGCGTAGAGGGCCATCCTAGAGCAGCTCCTGATGAAATGAAGCATCTATTTGACGAACTAAAAATTTTATATAATAAATCAGAATTTGAAACTCCTAATATGGATAAATTAAGCAAATACTTTGATCCTAAAACACCTCTTTTCCCGGAAGGTAAAAGTGATATACCTATGAAATGGAAAGGTATTGTTATACCTTTAATCATAATTATGGTATTGGTACTTTTTGTGTTATTTCTATAATGCAAAATATTTAATTTTTAACATTTTCAGCAACATATTCTTCAAATTTAGCTAATACCTCTTCTGTATTATATCTTCCAAAACCTATCCTAAAGTTCTTATCATAACTTCCAAAAACATGTCCAGGTAAAATCATAACTCCATGCTTATCTAAAATATCCTTTGAAAAATCTCTGCTATTCAAGTCAAACTTTATTTTTGGAAATCCGATTGCTCCCCCTTTAGGCCTTACCCATTCAAAATATTCACTATACCTTTCAAAAAAATCATCCAGTAGAACTAGATTGCCTTTTATAATACTCATATTTCTCTCTATTATTTTTTCTCTATTTTTCAGTGCAAGGGCCGATAACATCTCACTTGGGGCGCTGCAGCAGATTGTAGTGTAGTCTTTAAAAGAAACTACTTTGTTTAAAATATTTTTATCTTTTATGCAAGACCAGCCTATTCTTAGTCCTCCTAATCCAAATATTTTTGACATAGCCCCAACAGAAATACCTTTCTCATAAATATCAACCACCGCTCCTGTTCTATAGTCTTCTTCATACTCAGAAAATCTGTAAACTTCGTCAGAGAAAACCCATATTCCTTTTTGTTTTGCGACATCAATTATCTTGTGAAGAGTCTCTTTAGAAAAAACAAATCCAGTAGGGTTGTGTGGATTATTTATTACTATCATTTTTGTATTTTGTTTTACATTTCTAATCAAAAAATCTATATCCGGCATCCATTCATTTTTTTCTTCCATTTCCCATTTAGTAACCTCACAACCAATCGAAAATGGAACTTCACATAGTGGCTGATAACATGGCCACTGAACAATTACATGATCTCCTTTATCTAAAAGTGCATTCATTACTACAAATATTCCCTCTGCAGCACCCGAAAGAATAACTATCTCTTCATTTGATACATTTTCATATAGTCCAGAAATTTCATCTCTTAGATATTTGCTCCCCTGAGGATCAACATATCCAAGTCTTAACTTGCTAAATTTTTTTGAATAATCTTTATCCATATCTAAAAGTTCATTTACCTCAAAAGATTCTGAATCTGAAACACAAAACAGATAAGGTGCTATAAACTCATACTTTACAAGATATCTTTCAAGCTCTAATTCATTAAGTTTCATAAATCACTTGAATGTTTATATCATATATGTTTTTTGATTGTTACTTTAAACATTGTTCGAAATAATCTAAATAAATTAGAAAACCTTATAAATATCATATCTTTTTTTTATATGAGGGATTCAATGAGGGAGAATTTGTTAAGGTTTCATCATGATATTTTTCAAGACTCTCTCTATAGTTTTTATTGCTATTATTATGGCTATTGAATTCCCTCGTGATATTTTATCCCTAGCTAAGGGAAATTTAACGGGGTGTTTTTTTGAATTTCAAATCTAGAGAGGAGATATTAGAATATCAGAATAAAAAACTCAGATGTTGCGTAGAGTATGCCTCGAAAAACTCTCGATTTTTTAAGAATATCTTGAAAAATTTTGATTTGACACCTGATGATATAAAAAGCATCGAAGACCTTCAGAAGCTTCCGTTTACAACAAAAAATGATCTTAGAGATAACTACCCCTTTGGCCTTACAGCAGTTCCAATGGATGAGATAGTTAGATTCCATGCTTCTTCTGGAACTACTGGAAAATCTACAGTTGTTTATTATACTAGAAACGATCTTGATACTTGGTCTGATTTAATGGCAAGAGTTTTGTCAACGACAGGACTAACTAAAAAAGATTCAATGCAAATTATCTACAACTATGGTTTTTTTACAGGTGGATTTGGATTCCATTATGGTGCTGAAAGGCTTGGTATTTCTGTAATACCTACTGGTTCTGGAAATACTAAAAAACAGATAGAAATAATGCGTGATTTTGGAACAACTTCTTTTACAAGTACTCCATCTTATGCGATACATCTTGGAGAAACTGCTGAAGAAATGAGCATAATCCCTGAAAAAGATCTAAAACTAAAGATAGGTGTTTTTGGTGGGGAGCCTTGGGGTGAAGGCATGAGACAACGAATTGAAGAACTATTTCATATCAACGCCTATGATAACTATGGACTGTCTGAGCTATGTGGGCCTGGAGTGGCAGTAGAATGTACGGAAAAGGAAGGACTTCACGTTTGGGAGGACTACTTCATAATGGAGGTAATTGATCCAAAAACTGGAGAACTAGTTGGTGAAGGTGAAAGAGGAGAATTAGTCTTTACTCCACTATGGAAAGAAGCAATGCCAATATTTAGATATAGGACACGAGACATCTCAAGAGTATTCAAAGAAAAGTGCAACTGTGGGCTTCATTTTAGGAAAATAGAAAGACTTCATGGCAGAAGTGACGATATGCTCATAATAAGAGGTGTAAACATTTTCCCAAGTCAAATCGAGGAAGTAATTTTAGAAAATCCCATATTTAAAGGACATTATTCTATAATTGTCGAAAGAAAAGAATCTCTAGATACTTTAACAATTGAAATAGAAGTAACTAAGGATCTTTTTACAGGAAATCTGAAGGACTTAATAGAACTTAAAGAAAAAGTTGAAGAAAAACTAAATAATGTTCTATTGGTAAAAGCAAATGTTAGACTTGTTGAAGAAGGAGCCATACCAAGATCACAAGGTAAGGCTCAACGAGTTATTGATAAAAGAAACATAGGAGGTATTAAATGATATTTGGTTTGCCAGAAACAACATTCTATGTTGCTTTACTGGTTCCAGTAGTAATAGCCCTTTTACTTTTGTATTGGGGATTTAAATACAATCCAGAGGAGGAAACAAAATGACATCAATAGCAACGACATCACTGGTCGTCATATATTTTTTACTAATGCTTGGGATAGGTGCATGGGCATCTAGAAAAGTTAAAAACAGTGCAGATTTCATAATTGCTGGAAGAAATCTTGGATTTTGGTTTTTTGTTATACTAATAGTTTCCTCCACAACAAGTGGAATGACAATATTGGGTGTTGCAGGACTTGGTTATATTGCTGGTTGGCCTAGTATTTGGGAGCAGATATTTGTCCCACTAACAACTGCAATATGCATACTGTTTTACGGAACTAAACTCCACAAAATATCTGAAAAAATGGGGTATATGACTGTTCAAGACTATTTTGCAAACAGATTTTACAGCCCAAAACTTGTAAGGGCATTATCAGGTATTGCAGTAGTTGTTACAAGTGGAATATATCTTGTTGGCCAATATACTGCCATAAGCATTGTTTTAGTATGGTTATTTGACATAACTCATACAGAAGCCCTGCTTATAGCAGGAATCATAGTTCTATTGTATGTAGTTCTAGGTGGACTTTATGCAGTTGCATGGACTAACATGATTCAGGGAATGTTTATCATAGGTGGAGTTCTTTTAGTTGCTCCCTTTGTGATAAATGCTGCTGGCGGATTCACACACATAAACACAGTTTTAGCCACAATAGATCCGAATATGGTAAATCTTGCTTACCCACAGATGCACCCTCCATATGCAGGATACGCATTTATGACGCCACTTTTCTTAGTGTCATTCTTTTTCCTGCTTGCAATGGGTCTTGGTTCGGCACCCCATATTGTGAATAACGTACTTGCAGTTAAAAAAGACAAATACTTTAAATTTGCACCATTTGCTGCATTTGGAATATATGTGGTAATAATGTACATAATAAAGATTGTCGGATTTGGTGCAAGAACTATGGTTGCTGAAGGGGTGCTGACTGTTCCTTACCCGGACTTCTCCTTTGTAGCTGCAGTAAACTATGCCTTACCATCTTTCGTGTGGCCGCTTTTTGCAGTAATTGTGTTGTCGGCAGTTATGTCTACTACAGATAGATTAATGCTTACAATAGGGACCTCAGTTAGCTGGGACATTTATAAAAACCTAATTAACCCAAAAGCTAAAGATAAGACAATAACTGCTCTAAGCAGAGCTGTAGTGGCAATTTCTGCAGTATTAACACTTTATCTTGCAATAAGACCTCCAGAACTTTTAGCTCTGCTTATTTGGATGGGCATAGGTATAATGCTTTCAACTTTTGTAATGCCTTTGCTTGCTGGTCTTTATTGGAAGAGAGCTACAAGAGAAGGTGCTATATCTTCGATGATCGTAGGATTCTCTACTGCAGTAATATTTGGATTTATCCATCAGTTTGTTCAGCCATTACCCATGCACTTTAGCATGTTTAGCTTTGTTTTGGCCGTAATAACTATGATTGGCGTAAGTCTTGTTACAAAGAGTCCACCACAAAATGTTATAGATCAAACACTGACTGGTCCATTTATTAAACAAAACAAAAGGTGAATCACTTGAAGATACTATCAGTATTTATTGAAAACAAACCAAAAAAACTATCAAAGATAATTCAAGAACTATCAAAAGAAGGAATAGAAATACTAGGGCTTGCAATTGCCGATGCAGGCGATTTTGGGATAGTAAGGCTTATTTTAGATGATCCAAAAAAAGGAGCCTCAACACTTTCAAAACACGAAATGATAGCAAATATACAAGATGTAGTCGGAATAAATGTAAATAATTCCACAATCTCTGAAATTGCAAAGATTTTAGGAGAAAACAATGTGAATATAGAAGATGCACTGGGATTTGGATTCATTGAAAATCAAAAGATACTGGTACTAAAGGTGGACAATACTGAACTTGCAAAAAATATCCTTTCTAAAGAAGGATTTAAAATATATTAATTTATTTTTTTTTCAGAAGAAGCAATTCTAGATAAGATCTTCTTTCTCCAACTAAGAATAATGACTCAAATAGATTCTCGATCCTTTTAATATCATTAAGATTTTCAGACTTTAGCTCTACTTCAATATATTCACCGAGATTTTCCACATCATCAATTGATATTAAAAAATCTTTATATCCATATATTTTTCTTTTTTTTCTCACAGATAGCACTTTTGTATAGCCAAGTTTATAAAGAATCTCTTCTATTTCTCCTGAAGTTACCGCTTCAAATTCTTCTCTTGATTTAGATATTTTGTCTAACTTTGGTCCTTTATAAGTTAAGATAGATTTATCTCCTGTGTACCTTATTCTTAGGGCTTCATCTGTTTCTTTAAAATCTCTTATTGGAGATGAATAATAGACATCTTTTTCATATTTTTCCTCAATGAAATCTGCTAATCTTAATATTTGATTGATTCTTCCTTTTGTATAATTGTCTATTCTAGCCTTCATTTCGAGCTCAAGCATAAGTTATTTTAATGACATTATATCTTATATGTTTGTTGATTTGATGAAGTTAAGTGACATAGCAAGAGAATACGGTTATAGTTTTGATAATCTTAAGAGATACAATGAGATGTTTAGGGAGAAACTACCCGATTTTTTAGAAGCTAACGAAAAAGAGAACAAGGATTCAATTAGAGTAAATACTTTAAAAATAACAATGAATGAGCTTTACGATAGATTAACTGAGAAAGGATTTGTATTAAGCAATATTAATGACTATGGCTTTGTTATAGAAGACTTTAATTTTTCTATTTCATCTACAGAAGAAAATCTTTTGGGTTACTTCTATATCCAAGGTGTTTCAGAGATGTGTGTTTCTTCTATACTTTCACCAACAACAAATGATTTTGTAATCGATATGTGTGCAGCACCCGGTGGGAAGACAACTCACCTTTCTGCAATAATGGAAAACAAAGGATGCATATATGCTTTTGATGTCAACAAAAGGAGACTTTCTGCCCTAAAGAACAATATATCTAGGTTGGGATGTTTAAATATCGCTGTTTTTAATTTAAGTGGAGAAAAGATAAAAAAAATAAATGAAGATCCAGATAAGATTCTTCTTGATGCACCTTGTACAGGCAGCGGTGTTATTAGAAAGGACAGTCTTAGAAAGTCTATAAAGAGTACCCATGATGTGATATTCTTAAGTGAAATACAAAAAAAACTTTTGAAAGCAGGAATTGACAAATTGAAAAGTGGGGGAACTCTTCTTTATACTACTTGTAGTTTAGAGCCAGAAGAAAATGAATTTGTTGTTCAATGGGCATTGGACTGCTTAGATATAAAACTTTTAGAAATAGATATACAGATTAATGGAATTCCTCTTGAAAGAGGATATATAGATATATTTGGAAGAAAATTGTCTAATGAGATTCTTTTATGTAAGAGAACTCTTCCACATGTTCACAATACCAATGGCCTTTTTATGGCAAAAATATCTAAACTTTAAAAAAAGAATAATAAAGATCCCAAAACTCCTCCAGCAACTGTTGCTATACTGTTTGTGTGATTGTTACCGAAAAAATCATACCAAGTTTCAAGAGTTGCACCAACTATACTGTCAACATTTGCGCCTAAAAATCCTGCAATCCCGGTAATTAATATAATATGTGCACCTCCCATACCTATGGCATATGCAATAAATCCAATTAGAAAGGCAACTAAAAGTTCTGCAATTTGGCCCAGAAGTGTTACTCCACCATCAGAACCAGTCTCTACAACTTTTAAATTAGTTATCAATCTTGGCTTGGAGTTAGAAAGTCTTCCTATTTCGCCACCTGCCGTATCTGCAGTTGCTGTTGCCAAAGATCCTAGAAAACCCAGTAAAAATATCTCACTATCTAAATTAAAGTAAACTGGACCAACATAATAAAGTATTGCAAAAAAAGAAGCAATTAACCCGTTACCCAATACATTTACATAGCTTCTTGCACCTCTATTTTTTTCTGCAATACCCTTTTTACACTTTTCTTCATACCTATATTTTGTAGCCATTGTAGCAACAACGAAGAAAAAGATTAGAATGAAAAAAAATCTGAATCCACCAAAAACGACAATTGGAATTCCAATAAAAACACCTGCAACAAAACCAGAAAGATCAACAGCCTTAATTTTAAAAGAAATACCTCCAAAAAGAAGGCAAAAACACGTTGCAATAAAAACATATTGTGGCGTTAGCATTTAGTCACCAATAAATCTTTTATTTTTAAGAAACTTATAAAACTATCTTAATACTATTAACCGCAAATTTTTTAAGTATATCGCCTGTCAATCATTAAAAGCTCCGGTAGTGTAGACCGGCCAATCATTCGAGCCTCTCGAGCTCGTGACCCGGGTTCAAATCCCGGCCGGAGCACTATTATTTATTAATTATGCTTGCATATTTCTTTCAATAAAACATATTCGATTAGATCGTGATTCTTAGTTTGTAGCAATAATTAAGAATTTCTCAATTTTTTTTGTAAAAATCTCTTATAATACCACAAGATTAAAAAATTGATATTATATCTATCAGACTATTGAATCATTTCACAATGATTAGGTGTAAAAATGTGGCAATGGACAGTATACCAGATTCCTTTAATATTAAGTTTATTATTTTCTTCTGCAGTCGTTATTATTATTTTAAGAAGAGAACCTTCTCCCGGAAGCCGTTATTTAATGACTGTAATGATCGCCGTTTTTGGGTGGGCATTAGCAGACTTTTTTAATCTCGGTAGCACGGCACTGTCTACTAAGCTTTTATGGGACAACATCTCTTACATCGCAATTGTAGCACTTCCAGTTTCATGGATACTATTTGTTTTTGAATACACTGGAAGATCAAACTATATAAATAGAATTTCAATAGGGCTGATGTCATTTTTTTCATTAATTATTTTATCTTTTGTGCTGACTAATCAATATCATTTTTTATTCAGAACTGAAATATTTCTAAAAGAAGTTTCAGGGATCTTAGTTTTCGGTAAGATCTATGGGCCTCTATTTTGGGTAAGCACTTTATACTTTTATATTTTAGTATTCTTAGGATTTTTTTTATTATTTCAATCTATGAATTTGTCCCATCCTATATATAAAAAACAATCTATATCTTTTTTAGGCGCTATACTGTTAACCTGGCTTGCAAATATATTATACATATCACAAATATTTACTTTTCCTATAGATATTACTTCAGTTTCTTTTTCATTAATAGGAGTAGTATTACTTGTTGGGATAACAAAGTATCAATTTTTGGATATAGTTCCTTCCGCATATTCAAATGTTTTTAAAAATATGAACGATGCAGCTATTGTGATAGGAAGACATAATCAAATTGTTGAACTTAATCCTTCAATGGCGAATCTCTTAGAAATAGAGAAAAATAGACTTTATGGAAAAAAGTTTGAAGATATTTCAAATAAATGGCCTGAATTTACTCAGGTTTTTACGAATAAGATACCTTCTAATACTCCCGTTAAGGCCACTATTATCAAAGAAAAAAGAGCTTTTGATATGACCGTTTCAAAGATTTATGACTCTGGAAATTTTTTAATAGGCCACTTAATTATACTGCATGATATCACTGATCTTAAGAGAATGGAGGATAAATTACTAAATTCAAATAAACAGATTGAGGATTTAAATCAAACACTGAAAATTATAAATAAAATACTAAGACACGACCTTATCAATAAATTAGCAATCATAAAATCTTCATTATCAATTTATGAAACGCAAAATGATAAACGTATACTTGAAAAGATGGATAGATCAATTGATAGTGGCATCAAATTGATTGAAAGAATAAGAGAACTTGAAGACTCTATTCTCAATAAAGAGGAATTATCTCCGATCTCTATCAAAAAAATAGCTAAAGAAATTTCAAAAAACATACAAGTTCCAGTTAAAATAAAAGGAGACGCAACGACAATGGCAGACGGAGCACTTTTCTCTGTTTTTGAAAACATTTTAGGCAACGCCATAATTCATGGAAAAACTGATAGAATCGATATAGATATCTCTTCTGTAGATAAAATATGCACTATAAAAATCAAAGACTATGGAACTGGAGTTCCAGAGATTATCAGAAGCAATGTATTTGCCGAAGGTTTGAGCTATGGAAAGAATAAAGGAAGTGGATTAGGACTCTTTATTGCTAAAAAAACAATCGAGCGCTATGGTGGAACTATTGAGCTCAGAGATACCAAACCAAGTGGCACTACTTTTATCATTAAGATGAAGTGTCTTTAATTCAAAACCTATAACATTTATAAACTTCTAGATTGATTAAAAAATATGGATGACTTTGGCGATATTCCTAAAAGACGACCTAAAGGCATAGGTCTTGGAAGAATAATCCCTTTTCTAATAATTGGATATGTATTAATCACCTCTTTTTTTAGCTCATTTAGGCTACCAGCTGCAGGATCTTCCGATCCAATTTACTCCTCACTCTTAAGTGCTGTCCTTTTAGTTGCAGCAGTTATTTTTGTAGTTATACTTTTATTTTCTTACATATTATATTCTAAGTAAATATAAAAATTTCAAATATTAATTGGAAATCAGCAATTAATGCCTGTAGATCTAAAAGTATTGGATACAAAGATTTCTTTAACTGAAGATGAAGAGTTCAACTTTTGGATATTTAAAATTTAAAAAATTATAAAAAAGTGCGGTCAGCGGACTATTTTTTTTATTACCAATGCGCATGGATAATGTATA
>PWMA01000020.1 GCA_003558335.1 Candidatus Methanofastidiosia archaeon
CTTGATACCACGTAACTCGTCGTTGGCTTTGGACATACCTTCAAGACTCACACGATAGCCCACCTGCGGAAACTTCTCAGCCAGTTTAACTATCCTATCGGTATAGTATCCGTTGGTACTCACCACCACCCGATCACCTTTAGTCAATAATACTTCTATTATCTCAGCCAGATCTTCACGTAAAAACGGTTCGCCACCGGTGACGTTTATACCCTTCAACGAAGGCAAACTAACCAGGTCCGAAGCTTTGATCTCCAGGGATGGATCGGAAGGATGTTTCCAGATGTTGCACATAACACATTTAGCATTGCAGCGATAGGTGGTGGTGATTATGCCCCGTTGGGGTTTCATCTTATCACCTCCTCAAACACTTTCAAGATCTTTTTGGTCTGGGCTTCCCAGGAATATTCTTTCTTCACCCGGGCAAAGGCCCTACCCGAAATATCCTTGGCTAGCTTTTTGTCGTGGAGTAGTTCGTCCACACATTTCATCATCCCGGTAACGTCTCCGGGCTGGAAAAATAACGTTTCACGACGATCCCGGAAGGTGCCTTTGAAGGCGGAGATATCCGACACGGCCGTGGGTGTTCCCGAGGCCATGGCCTCCAGCACCGTTGTGGGGAAGCCTTCAAAATAGCTGGGAAGAACGTAAACGTCGGCGTGTTTGAAATAACATTCCACTTCATCCACTTCGCCGTGATAGATGATGTTGGGATCAGATGCCGCAACTTCCTCGACCCGGTCCTTCAGCGGCCCGCTGCCTATTATGTGCAGTACGGCGTCTTCACGGGAAGAAAAACCTTCCATAAGATCCAGTATCCCTTTGGATTCGATCAAACGACCAACGAAGAGTACGTTGTTCCTTTGGTGACTATATGGATCTGCACATTCTCTGGTAAAACGCCTCAGATTGATGCCGTTGTGTATGAGATGGGTATCAGGATTGATCTCCTTGGCTATGTCGTAGGACTGACGGTCAACGGCGATGTTTGCATCCGTTTTCTTGAGCATCCAGGAATACCACCAACGCATGAAATTGTTCACCACAGGATGCCTGTCCTCTTCCCTAAGATAGCCGAAGCCGTGTATGGTAAATACGTAGGGTTTGCGCTGAAAGAGTACCATCCCAGGAGTGCCGTGTCCCCAGTAGATGTCGTATCCACCGGAACTTTTCAAGAAAGTATGTAAGATCATGAAGATCCTGTCCATGGGTTTACCCGAGGGAACGTCACACCTGATGATTTCCACTCCACCCTTTTTTTCGTACTTCGGTTCACCGTCCCCACTCTGCACCAACAGTGTTATCTCGTGACCCAAACTAGCTGCCGCTCGACTGAACTCAAAAACATACCTTTCGATGCCGCCTACACCAGGCGGAAAATTCCGACTTCCGATGATCAATATCTTCATCTGATGCACCTATACAGTATTCATGATAAATAAAAGTGTTTCACAAAAATCAAACCATATCGTATATGCTGACCGGCATATGGAAGGAACCGAAGGCAGGGTCCCACATGACCACCCTGTTCCGTACCCTGACCCAACCGGGAGGAGCTACGGAGGACATCATCAATACGGAATCTCCTGAATCCATAGCATCGATAAGAGCGTTGTAGGTTGACGTGTCAGAATACATCATGTCCAAAACCCTGAGTTCTACGATATCTTCACGGGGGAACCGACCGATTACTGCAAAGCCTTTGTCTTTCACCGTCAGAACGTCTTCGATATATGGATAGCTCAAGATATGATAAACGTCTTCAGGATCCCTTTTGAAGCCTTTAGCAGACATATTTCGGAACAGTGATTCCACCTCACCTTCGTCACCGTGCTCCACTTTTTCGTCAGTCTCAAGACTGCCACCGGAAGAAAAAAGTTTGATCAACCCATCAACAAGAGACCTCTTGACGGGTATCTTCATGTTGGTAACTTCAGAAAGACATACATGTTCTCCATCTATGTCCAAAACCAAACCCAGACTGTCCAATCCACGCTTCAACCAGGGACTGTTCCTAAGACCCTCTTCAAGGTAGCTGTTCAGGACCTTGGCCGGGTCCTGTATCTTGATGTACAAGGGAAGTTCCCTGAACTCCCAACCATCTTTGAGATGAACATGATAAGGGATCTTGTATTTGGTGTTGAAGGTCATCATCAGATCCGCCTCAGCAGATCTTTTCTTCTCCATCTCCTTCAAAGTGGAATAGATGCCTTTTCCCCTGTATCCCCTATCCACCAGAGTATCACCCCAGATGTGGACTTTACGACCATCCGTAAGTTCCTTGGCGTACAATCTGGTGAAGGCCGCAACCTTATCTTCGTCAACTACGTGATAACAGTGTTCGTCTTTATAACCGGGATACTGAGAATATTTCCAGGAGAATAACTTCTCGTCTCCCCAGAACCCGAAGGACGAATTGAGCATCTCCAGCAGGGATGGTGGGGGCCCGTTGATAATTTCCATCCAAAACATATCGGTAGCCGGACTATATAACAGATTCGCTTTGACAAGGAGATCGATGCCAGACGGGTTTTCAACAAAAAGGATTCGGGAGGCCTCTTGTAGGATATGATCC
>PWMA01000072.1 GCA_003558335.1 Candidatus Methanofastidiosia archaeon
AAATATTGAATTAAAAGGTTTTTTTGTGAGTACCCTAGAATCTATTTTTGGCTTTATATATAATCCAATAATTTTTCCAACATTAGTGGCCTATTTGGTTTCGGTAATTGGAAAAATAATTAATGAATTTATCACAAATAAAAAGCTTTCTTTTCAAGTAGGCATAAGGGATGGTGGTATGCCAAGTTCACATACTGCAACAGTTATAGGATTATCTACTGCAATATTCTTACATGAAGGTACAACTACTGTATTTTGGTTTTCAATTATATTTGCATTGGTTGTAATGAAGGATGCAACTGGTATCAGATGGGAAATTGGGCAACAGGCCAAAGCAATAAATCAGATAATGCAAAAACTGCGCATAGGAGAAGAGGTTGAAGAAGATTTAAAAGAGTTGCTGGGACACACAGAATACCAAGTTTTCGGTGGGTTCATTGTAGGTGTTATATTTTCTTATATAACTTACACTATGCTTTTCATATGATAATTCTATTTAAGATATTCTTATCTAAAACCTTTACTTTATCACTTTTTTTCAACATTAAAAAATAATTTCTAACAAAGAAGCTTTTAAGTAAATTGTTTGATGGTTTCTTATGGGTACAGATTACATCACTGTAAAAGGGGCTTCTGAACACAATCTAAAAAACATTAATGTTCAATTTCCTAGAGACAAACTTATAGTTGTAACTGGTGTTTCTGGCTCAGGTAAATCATCTCTTGCATTTGATACAATTTATGCAGAAGGACAGAGGCGCTATGTTGAATCTCTTTCTGCCTATGCTAGGCAGTTTTTAGGATTAATGGAGAAACCTGATGTCGAATATATTGAAGGACTATCTCCTGCAATCTCTATCGAACAAAAAACAACTTCCAAAAATCCAAGATCTACTGTGGGCACAGTTACAGAAATTTACGATTATCTGAGATTACTCTACGCTAGAATTGGTAACCCTTATTGTCCAAACTGCGATAATCAAATCAAACAACAGACAGTAACAGAGATTACAGATCAAATTTTATCTTATCCCAATGGTACAAAAGTAACTGTATTGGCCCCAGTTGTGCGTGGAAGAAAAGGAGAATATTCCTCCCTGTTAAAAGAAATAAGTCAGGAGGGTTTTGTTAGGGCTGAAGTCGATGGAGAAATACAAGACTTAAATACAGATATAAGGCTTGAAAGATATAAAAAACATGACATCAATATAATAATTGATAGACTTATTTTAAAAGATGGGATCTCTTCAAGACTTTATGAAGATCTTGAACTGGCCTTAAAAAAAGGTAAAGGAATTTTATTTGTGGATATTAATAATGATAGGAAAATATTTTCCGAACATTTTGCATGTATAAATTGTGAAATAAGTTTAGAAGAGATAACCCCTAGAATGTTTTCTTTTAATAGCCCATATGGTGCGTGCAATTCTTGCCATGGCCTAGGATTTAAACAAGAATTTGATCCAGATCTTATAATTCCAAATAAAGATTTATCACTTTTAGATGGAGCAATTGATGTATGGAATTCTAAATTAGAAGGATTTAGGTATCAAACTTTAGAAGCAATTTCTAAAAAATATAACTTTAGACTCGATATACCTGTTAAAGATTTGTCAGAAAAACATCTTGATGTTTTACTTTATGGAACAACCGATAGGGTAAGGTACAACTATCGTTCGCGAAATACTCCTTCTTACTGGACATATGAAGGAACATATGAAGGGATAATACCTTGGCTTGAAAGGGTATATAGGGAAACAGAATCTGAGTATAGAAAAGAACAGTTTGAAAAGTATATTCGCCTAAAACCTTGTGAAGTTTGCAAAGGAAAAAGATTAAGACCTGAAGCTTTATCCATAAGAATTCAAGATCGTTCAATAATTGATGTAACTGAACTTCAAATTAGTGACTGCTATAAATTTTTTGTTGATCTTGAGCAAAACCTCACTGAGAAAGAAAAAATAATTTCCAAACAAATATTAAAAGAACTAAAATCTAGACTAGGATTTCTTCTAAGTGTGGGACTTGATTATTTAACTTTAGATAGAAAATCTGGATCGCTCTCAGGCGGAGAGTCTCAGAGAATTAGACTTGCAACCCAAATAGGGTCTCAACTAGTCGGCGTTCTTTATATTTTAGATGAACCAAGCATAGGGCTTCATCAAAGAGACAATGCAAAACTGATTGCTATGTTAAAGAGATTGAGAGATATAGGCAATACTGTAATTGTAATTGAACATGATGAAGAGATGATGTTATCTTCAGATTATCTTGTAGATATAGGGCCTGGTGCTGGCGTCCATGGAGGAGAAATTGTTGCTATAGGCTCTCCGCAAGAAGTAATGGAAAATCCTACCTCTATTACTGGAAAGTACTTATCCAGAATTAATAAAATTGAGGTGCCTAAAGATAGAAAAAAATACAACGCTTACCTAAAAATAAAAGGGGCAAGACAATTCAATCTAAAAAACATCGATGTAAATATACCTTTAGGGATTTTAGTTTGTGTTACTGGTGTTTCTGGTAGTGGGAAAAGCACTTTAATTAACGAAATACTTTACAAAGAATTAGC
>PWMA01000139.1 GCA_003558335.1 Candidatus Methanofastidiosia archaeon
ACTGAAGAAAATGATCATGGCACATTACCTGATTATACCGTGCCAAAAGAAAAGGCTTTGGATTTTACAATTGATATGATAACAAAAGAATATTGAATATTCAGTTGCTAATAAATAGGACTCTGAGCGGTGCGCAGCACCCAGCGATGAGTCCATGTTGAACTACATCCCATGGCATTACCCCTGGAGAGCTATGTACTTATCGGCGGTTTTTGGTGGTTTCTAAGAAGAGATTGAACAAACGTTCTTTGACATATTGCAGGTTTTTGTGCTCATGATGATCCTCTGCAATGATGGTTTTGTGTTGGAAGGATCTGTTTCAGGCACTTTTTGTTTACAAACGGGCATGCCTCTCCCGATTTGCGACATGCGCAAAATGGACATATGGATTACGTGGTTGTTTGCGGTGGCTGTTTCAAAGGGAGGACGCCTGGGGACCGTATTCGCGGCAGTTCCCTTACAATCACCATACGACCTGTTTTGCAAACAGGGCAAAGACATGGGTTGGTTCCGGTAAGCCTTGTTATTCGTTCCAGTTTTGTTTCGGGGCCATTTTGTTGTTTGATGATGGCCTGGATGTCGGGTTTTTCTTTGGGGACAAATTGCAGTTTGTGATTGCGTATGAGCGTAGGGTTATAAATGCCAAACCTTCGTATTTTCACAAATCGCCGGGGCAGGATGTGAATGGTAAAGCGTCGCAGGAACTCAACACCATCAAGGGTAACCGGCTTTTTAACAGCCTTGTCGCGGTAGTCTTTTGAGATAAAAGTTACCCTGTTGTTGTGAATGTTCAGGATGCGCTGGTTGGTAATGGCCACACGGTGGGTATATTGCCCCAGGTATTTCACCACATAATGGGCACTTGCCAGGGAAGGTTCGCAAAACACTACCCACCGGGTTTTGTATGCCTTTTGCAGCTTGTCATTAAACAACGATAGTTCGTTGCGTTTTCGCAGTGCGCGTTTGAGGCTGTCAAGGAACTTTCCTTTGGAGGCAGCGCTGAGTTGATGTACCGGATAGAGGTATTTTCCCGCTGCACCGATGTTCTTCCATCGGCCATCAAGGGCGTAACCGGCAGCAGGGACGATGCAATGCAGGTGCGGGTGCAGCGAAAGGTTCTGTCCCCAGGTATGCAACACAGCCACTGCACCGGTTTCAACTCCATTGTGCGAGTAACCAAATGAGCGTAGTGTATTCCATGCCGCTGCAAAAAGCAGATCGTAATACATTCTCTGGTTATGCAGGCAAACGGTATTCAACTGGTGGGGCAGTGTGAACACAACATGGTAATGTTTAACCGGCAAGGTGGTTTGCATCAGGTCGTCAATCCAGATCACCTGTTTGGCAGCCTGACATTTTGGACAGTGCCTGTCGCCACAGCTGTTATAGCTGTAACGTACCGTGCCACAACTATCACACACTTCTTCATGGCCACCAAGGGCGGCGGTGCGACATTGCGCTATTTTGCCCAGCACCTTTAGTTGCAGCGGGGTGAGCTTTGTTCTGGCAATCAATTCCGAGCCAAAGCGGCTTATCACATCGGCCAGTTCAAACCTGGGCCTCATTTTTTGTAGTTATATAGCGAGTCGAGTGGACTGTGTGGTTTTATCAAAGGGCATTGTGCTACGTGCAGGTAGATCATCGTGGTGGTAATTTCAGCATGCCCCAGCAGCTCTTTGAGTGTAACGATATTCAGGCCCTGTTCGAGCAGGTGAGTGGCGTAGGAGTGGCGCAACGAATGAAGGTTTACATCCTTTTGGATGGATGTCTTCTTAAGGTTTTCGCGCATCACCCAGGAAAGTCCCCGCACGCTGTAACGGCCATCTGGTTCTTTGCCATTGAACAACCAAATGTGGGGGGGTTCTGCTTGAAGGTACTTTTTCAATCCGATGGCCATGCTTTGGGCCAGCGGAACAATGCGGTCTTTCTTATACTTGCTTTGACGGATATGGATGGTTTTGCGCTCAAAATCAACATCGGAGATCTTCAGGTTGATCACTTCCTGGCCTCGCAGGCCCGCCGAATAGATCAGGGTTAGGGTGATGCGCTGTTTCAGGAGGCTTGGCGCAGCAAAAAGCTCTTTGAGTTCCTGGCGGTTCAGGACAACTGGGAGTTTGGTATCTTTCTTCAAAGAGGGAAGTGCAATGGCATTTTTATTCATGCCGAGCAGGCGGTAATAGTAGCGCAGTCCGTAAACCATGTGTTTAAAACTGCTTCGGGAAGGTGATTTGGCATCGCGTGCCAGTGCGGCCAGATACTCGTTGATCTCCTCCGGATCAATCTGCTCAGGCAATTTGCCAAAATGAACCACAAACAAGGCAATGCGGCGGATGTAATTCTGCAGGGTGCTATTACTCTGCCCCCGCAAGGTGACCTGTTGTTCCATCCTGTGGACAACTTTTTCAAATTCCGGAACAAGCGCAATGGCCTGCTCTACGATGGTAAAACCCGATTTCTTCCTCATAATCTGAAATTTAAAGGTGAATAAATTCCGAATTATAGGAAGAATCGGGTAATTTTGAAAGAGCTATCCCGCGCAGGCGGGATTTAGTTCAACATCGTGTATAAGTA
>PWMA01000169.1 GCA_003558335.1 Candidatus Methanofastidiosia archaeon
TCATTTATTGTATCTTCTATTTGTTTTGTTCCTTCTTCTTCAGTAACATTACTATCAAAACCTATCCAAGTAAGAAACTTCTGCCACCAAGTTAATTCTGTTTCTATTTCTGAATCTAAATCAGCACTAACAAAACTTCCAGTTAATAGAATTATTAAGAGTGAGAAGAGGATTAGTTTTTTCATACTATACCTCCAGTTAAATAAAAATAAAAAGAAAAAAGAAAGGAAGTATTAATGAAAATAACCCCTAGTCTAAAAAAGACATCTTTGGTAGCCTTTCTACTTCCTATTCGAATAAATTTTGAGTTCTTCACTTTTGATTACCTCGTTTAAATCAATCCAGCGTTTCTAAGACCTTGAGCAGCTATTCCGATTGACGAAGTAGCAATAGCCAAAGCAAAGAAAAGTGTAGTTAATCCTACCAAAGTACTTGAAGCTCCAGATACATTTCCGTCAGCTTGTGCTGTACCTACTTGTTGAGCTACTGTTGGTAAAAGAGCAGTTCCTACAAGGATTACTATAAATCCACCTATAATATTTCCTAACATTTTTATTCTCCCCTCCTAAAAAATACTTCTTTCGAAGATAAATACGAGTTTTTGTGTTCCATTATAAGTATATTGAAAATAATAAGTTTTATAAATGTCGTTCTTCATATCCAATCAGAAAATAATCCAATATATCAAACTTTATATTATAATAAATGATAAGCGACATTTATAAATCTTGACAATTAATAAAAAATATGGCATATCGTAGAGATTATAATAATCCACAAGGCGATGAGTTTTTAGAAAAGCAATCAAAGATTAATGCAGCAGGTTTAATCAACTCTACCCTCGAGAGATTGTGGTCTGAATGTTATAATGCTATGTCTCAAGGGAATATGGTTGCATGGGATAGAAAATTAGATGCTATATGGAATATTCTTGGTGGAGATGTTAAGGAAGGTGGGGAGGAAGATAGTGATATGAATAAAATCAATTTAAAACTTTACCAAACAGGTAGTCTTAACCATAAAAAGAAAGGTTTTGAAAAACCCAAAGATGGTGAAAATGAAGTTATGGCGTTGCAATACTTACTTCTAAATAAAAAATCTTTATTTTTGAGGAGATTACAGAATAAACAAGGAAAAGGTTCGGCATACATAAGTGATGATGAAGATGATTTTGACTAAACATGGCAAGAGCTAAAATAAAAGATAGTGAGGGTAATTTAGTAAAAGAATATTATATGAATGAGAGACTAAAAAGGAATTTAGATGAAAAAGTTATTAAGCAATTACAGAAAAAGGATAAGGATTGTGTTTTAGTTATTGATGGAAGTGAGGGTTCAGGAAAAAGTACCCTAGCTTTCCAAATAGGTAAGTATGTAGACCCGACTTTGGAGGTAGATAGAGTTGTTTTCAGTCCAGATGACTTTAGAGAGGCAATTTTAAAGGCAAAAAAGGGACAATGTATCGTATATGATGAAGCTTTCACTGGTTTTAGCTCTAGAGCAAGTTTATCTCCCATAAATAAGGTACTTGTTAGTCTTGCAATGCAAATGAGGCAGAAAAACCTCTTTATTTTAATCGTTTTGCCGACTATCTTCCTTTTAGATAAGTATATGGCTATTTTTCGTACAAAAGCATTGCTTCATGTCTTTGAATCAAAGGGAAGAAGGGGTTATTTCAAACTTTTCAATAAAAATAAGAAGAAAAGACTGATTTTGTTGGGAAAAAGGACTATGAGTTATACCCATAAGGGGCTATACACAAGATTTAAGGGGCGTTTCTATGGAAAATTTGCTCTTGGTGATGATAAAGTAGAGAAAATCTACCTAAAAAAGAAGGAAAGAGCTTTAGCAGATAGCGAAAAAACCAGTATGACCTCTGCACAAGTGAGATATAGGGAACAAAGGGATATGATTTTGTGGTTATTTAGGAATTATACTCAATTAACCTATAAAAACATCATGCATATCCTGAATGATTATGATTTACAGCTTTCAAAACCACAAATTGCTAAGATATGTGATAAGTTTGGGGAAATTCCTATTAAAAAAGTGAATAAAATGCTTAAAGAAGGAAAAAGTCCAAGAATTAATGACATGAAGAAGAAAAAACTAGAGAAATCTGATAAAAACTAGGCATTCACTAGGCGTTCAGAGAGATTTAGACAATTTTTAGTATTATTTCGCATTATTTTTTACAAAATCCTTAAAATTTTTACTCATTTCTCATTTTTTCTCGAACTTTCGCCGGTTTTTTGTGGAAAAACAAGGGAAAAGTCGGTTTTTGTCTCATTTCTCGAGTGTTAAACATTAATAGATAATAGTTAAAGAGGGTAAGGGGGGCAGGGGTCAATATAGAAGGTAAAAATGGCTTATTTTGGCTTCTCAGATACCTCAGACAGCAATTTAAGGCATTCACTAGGCATTAGAGGTCAAAAAGTGGGGTTTAAGGTGTGTTGTGGGGTGTTTTCAGGGGCTTATTTTGGGCGTTTTTTTCGGCTATTTTTTGAGAAAAAAAACTTAAATTTTTATTTACAACAAAAATTTAAATTAAAATAAA
>PWMA01000046.1 GCA_003558335.1 Candidatus Methanofastidiosia archaeon
AATTGCTGGTCATCTTTGGGGTGTTGACAGGATATTGATGTGGTCAAAGCAGGAAGAAAAGAAGTTTGAAGCTTGTCTTGATATTTGTACCGACCTATGTATTGAAATTATTAGAAACTCTATAGATTCAAGTGGAGTGGATGGATTTTACATGCCTGATCCAAACTTAATTAATCCCGAAGGATTTGAATATTTTTTGGAACCATCATATAGTAGAATAACAAAAGAAACAAAAGATGTTGTTTCAATGTTACATATATGTGGAGACACAAGAGGGTATATGGACAGAATCCCAAAACTTGGATTTGATGCATTTTCATTTGAGTCTCCTGGAACTTCCACTGAAGAGGCAAAGATAGGACTTGGAGATAGAGTCACATTAGTCGGAAGTCTTGAGACTATACCTGTAGTCATGATGGGTACGCCAGAAAAAGTTTACACACAATCTTTGAGAGATATAGCAGATGGAGTAGATATTCTTGCCCCAGCTTGCGGTACTCCGCCGTTGACTCCAAATGCAAACATTAGAGCCATGGTGGAAGCCTGCAAGTCAGAATCAATATGAAATAATATACTTTAATAAATAATTTTCTAAAGCCCTTAAGTTTACTTAGACTTGTATAGGTATTCTCTTCCTTCAATTTTAAACTCAATTAACTTTAAAGATCTTAACTTTCTTAATTTTACATTTGTACTTGAAACACCAACGCCTGTTTTCTCAGCTATTTGTTTTGAAGTTAACCAATCGTCTGCACCTTCTAAAATTTTTAACAAATCTCCCTGGCCCATAAGTTAATCTCCATAGTCAAAGCAAATCTTAAATTTATAATAAGCATTGGATTATATAAAGATTATCCAATAATACTATTCCATTATTCTTTCTACGCTAGATCCTAAAGAATTAGCCAAATATTCAGAGTACGCCTTTATGCTAATAAGTCCTCTAGTTCTATTATCCAAATTTATATTTGAAACAACTAGTAACTCTCCTTTGTACTCATGATCTTCTTCAATTTCATGTATGACTGGAGGTATTTTTCCTTCTTTAAATTCATTGAAATATCTAGTATCTCCTGTTGAAGTGTAGTAAAAAAGTAAAACGATGTTCGAATTTGGAAAAAAAGGATTGTAATTTATCTCTTTTTCTATAAATGAAATCAAGATAGCTTTTTTATTATAATTATCTTTAAATTCAGATGTTATTTCAACACTGTAACCTAAATTCTCTAAATTTTTCAAAATTGAAGTTTCAAGATAATTGTGCAAGGCATTTTTATCTCCTATGTAAAGGTAAATATTTTTATCTTCTTCTAAAGTTCCCCACGAATATCTATTAGTAGATTCATCGACACTTGTTTCCGAAGTTGCCATTTTATAGTTAAGTAAAGAAAGTGATATTCCAAAAAGTAGTATAATGAAAACTAATGATACAACTATTATAATCTTTGAATTTGACTTCATTTTATCCATAAATTTAGCTCCTATGAATAGTTTATAAACCTTTGGCATAATGAAAATTATCCAAAAGATTTATATGCCCTAATAAATCAGTCGAATTATGAATATTCTTGATCTATACTCTTTGATTATTTTCGTCTTCGCAATAATAATAATAGTGTGCCTAATATTTTGGAAAGCTGAAATCTGGCAAGGAAATAGAAAGACAGATTATCGCTCTCTCTTTATATTAGGTCTAATATTTATTCCTACAGGTATATTTTTGCTTCTTATTGGAAACGTGGGATATGGCCTCATTGGTTTAGGTTCTGTTTGGGCCGTTGCCGGATATATAAATAAAGATAAATGGACAAAAAACAGTTAAGTATTTAGAGGTGTTAAATGTCTAAAAAATTAATAGGCTCTATGTGTATAATCTTATTTATCTCATCTATTTTTAGTGGATGCTTAGTATATCAAACAAATGAGCCTCAAGGATTTATAGTTTATTCAATGACTTCATCACTTGGCGGTGTTAATGAAAATAATTTTGATTTTACAAAGTATAGCTACAGTATTGAGCTCACTAATGAAAACCTAATAAATACTAAAATTATATCTGTTGAGCCAATCTTGAAAGATTCTATTAGAGATATGGTTTTAGACGATAATCTTGCAGTTGATGTAAATAAAATCGTTTCACCGGGTGATACTATTACAATTGAGGGGGCATTGATCATAGATACAAAAGGATTGAGCAAAGATGAAATATTAAATTTGGAACCATTTATTGCCGGAATAAAAGTAAACTCTAAGACTACAATAGATTTTAATTATTAATAGAGAAATTGAATTGTTAGCTTAAATTTGAAAAATAAAAAAATATATTTATTTAATTCATTTGTATTCTTTATGAACTTGATCCCTTATCTCTTTCCACTTTTTGTCAGATTTTAAACCCTCAAAGACAGGTTTTGAATCCTCCGGCCCCTTACAATATACTGCATAATCCATACTTTCAGCAAATGAATGATCTACTGCACACCCTGCAATTATAAATGGTATATCTAATCCTTTTTCTTTCATCAATTCTGCAACACGTGGAAATGCCCCCCTAGTACTTGTCATAAGTGAAGTACCTGATATAATGTGGACATTTCTATTTATTGCTTCTTCAACAACTTTTTTAGGTTCTACAGATTTGCCTAAATCAATTACACCATATCCTTTAGCACTTAAAATAGCTTTGACAATATTTTTACCAATCTCATGTACATCTCCTTCTGCCACATGCATTAAGATTTTAATTTTATCTTCAGAATCAACTTGATCTTTTAGAGTTTCCTGGCATTTTTTAACGCCTTCCATCATAGAATCAGCAGCCAATAATAGTTCAGGAATAAAAACAAATCCAGAGTCGTACAGTTCAGAAATTGTAATAACTCCGGGCAATATTGATTTTTCTATTATTTCTTTAGGGTCTCTGCCTTTTGAGATAAGATCTTCAGTCATTTTTTTAGTTTCTAATATTTTTCCTTCAATTACAGATTTTGTAAGTGCCCTATATTCCTCTTCTAAAGGGAGATGTCTTTTTTCTATATCCACTTTTTTCATTGTGATTAGCTTTCTCTTAAATTTTCTTGGTTCAACAGATCTTGCTAGCGCAATCATATTTGCATTTGGAGTAAGCGGCGGAGTACCGCAAGCTGGGGCAAGAATATCTACACCATCTGCTATGGCTTTAGCTGACTCTTTTTCAATTAGTTCAGGATTTCCTTCTAAGATTATAGGAAGCGTTGGCAGGTTACCAATTAATGCTGTTCTTTTACCAACAGCATCTTTTACTTCCTTTACTGAAATTCCTGGCCCCTCAAAAGAAAATCCATCAAAACCTGAGTTAGGAATTAAATCTACATAAGGCCTTGTGTTCCCACATATATGCATAAACGAGTGGACGTCTTTTGTTGCCTTCATAAATCTAGTGTATTCTGGAAGCAGATATCTTTCAAATGTAGTTCTATCTATGAGGTCCCCTGAAGCAGTTGCATCTGTAGTGTATGTTCCATGAACCCCATGGGAATCAATAGAATTCCTAGCAGTCTCTATCCACAAATCAGTACATATTTGAATAGCAGCCTCATATTTATCTGGATCTGTATTTATCCATTTACATAGATTGTCAACACCCCAAGCATGTCCTGCAATTAACATTGGCCCCGCCATAAGCCTGAAAACTGGAACAAGGCCTTCATATTTCTCAACAAGTATTTCAGCGCATTTGTCTACAATCGGATTTCTTCCTATCTCTAAAAAATTTTTAGGCAATTCATAATTTCTTGGGTCAACTCCGGCCAATGGATTTTTTAATACTGAAGGCTGTTTATCAACAGATCCTATATCTATTGGAGCGCCAAGCATTGTAACTTCTGACAAAACATCGTTGTGGCTTATCAGGAGATCCATTCCCCACACCTCATAACGTCCTGATTGAAGTTTTGCCATCTCGTATGGATCTGTCTGAGAAAGTGGAAATTTTGCACCTGTAGATTGTTGCAGCTCTACGCACCAGTTAGAAAGAGCTATTACAGGAGTCCTATCTACTCTTCCTCCACCTAAGGCATTTAACAATCTTTTTTTAGGTGTCATTTCAATTGACATAAAAATACCTCTTTTTGCCAATAATAATATGATGTATACTTATTTAAATTTATCTGAGGGATTAAAACTTATTTTAAAAAGAGTAATTAAAACTAAAACAAAGAATATAGTATAGTGGTTATATCTGGGCATCACGTTAAAAAAATCAAGAACATTCCAATGCCTATAATCAAAAAGATCATACTCAAAATTAATAAATTTTTCATCATCTTTAATTGCGCCGTATTTTTTCTCTTTTCCATGCCAAATGAAACAGCCATTGAAAGGCCAATTCCGATTCCAGCAGGAATTCCCAAAACTAGATTTTTAAAAATAACTTGTCCATATAATGCTCCTAAGATCATGCCCATAAAAAACCACAATATCATAGCTTTATTAAATTCTGCCTTTTGAGAATTTAAATTATTTTTAGTCTTACCTACAGGAATTCTTAGAAGTGAAAATATTATATATATACCAATTAATATCGCCACTATCCCAATTACAAAAGAAATGCCTTCAATTTCAACCATAGAAATAATAGGGGATAAATTGTTATAAATATTTGCGTACAAATTAATTGCTAATTAGTTCTACTGAATCAATAAAAAACTATTTAAATAGATCAATTCATTCAAAAATATATGAAACTAAATACTGCCCACATAGTGGGTTCAATAATGGCAATAATTGGTATAGTATTACTTGGATCTGCAATATTGGAATATAGTATAAAAATTCCATATTTCGCGCAAGAAGGTAATCATGCTTTAGGATTAGTTTTACTTGCAGGTGGATTAATTATAGCTTTAAAAATATCCGAAAAAGAAGACGATTACTATTATTGAGACTCTTTTAATTCAATAATAATTTTCTAGAACTTTTATTGTTAAAGAAAAATCCTCTTCATCTAAATCTTTTCTCTTAAGATTTAAAGCATTTTTTCACAGTACTTTGCAAGGAGAAATCCCCATTAAAGAAATTATTATGTATGCTCAAATCAATTTTTTTTAACTGCTATAAATCATAATGCTATATTCATACTCTAAAATAGTTTAGGTCATTAACTTACCCATGAAACAATCTCACTAAAGACTACTTTCATAATATAATCACTATTCTTTTTGCATATTTTAGTTTAAACTAATTGTTAAAATTTACATTAAATCTAAAATTTTATAAAAGAGAAGTTGTAATATTTGTTGTGATTTCTATGAAGGTATATATCAAACAAGAAGAATGTATTTTTTGTGAAAGTTGTGTATCTAGTTGTCCTGAAGTTTTTGTCGTTGTTCCAGGAAAGAGTTCAACAATTGTAGAAAAATATAGAGGTAAAAATGATTCTGAAGGTGAGGTAGACACTAATTTGAAAAACTGTGTAGAATCGGCTGTAGACTCTTGTCCTGTTAATATAATATCTATAGACTAAAAAATATAAAAAATATTTTAAAAAATAACTAAAATTTTAGTTCACGTTGGTTTTTCTATTCCCAATTTTTCTACATCGCACGTATCGTAAGCTCTTTGAGCAGCTGCAACACCATATTTCCTAGATATTTCTTCCAAGTGTTTTTTTATCTGTTCTTTTGATGCGGGTGTATCCCCTCTTTCAGCTCTAATTGCGTCCATTAAATCAAGATACGTCATATCTCTTCCCATATTTTCAACTCCAGCAATTATACTTATCAAAGCATAACTGTTTACTTATATATGCAATGTCATATATAAACTTTTCGTTAAACCTTGGCAAAAAGTTAGACCTATTTAACTTTAAGATTTTTCTAATGTCTTCCTGATAACCCTTCCAAGTTTTTCCCAAAACACAAAAGGAAGAAATAGAAACCCGAAAGCTCCAATAGCCATCCATCCAAAAATAATTCCAATGATGCCCATGATAACCAACAGTGCTGAAACTTTTCTTAGAAATTTTAATGCTTCATCTTTTGTTATTTCTTCTGAATTTTTAAATTCCTTTAGGCAGTATGGGCAAATGTTTAAACTTTCATAAACCATTTCTCCACAGTTAGAGCACATTCTTTTTACCATAATATTCAATAGAATATTTCATCTCTAGTATATAAATATATTTTTGTAAAAAATATCAGATTTTAAATAACTTTATATAAAAGAAAATTTTATTCCAAATGATATATTGAGAGGGAAGAAATATGATTTTGAAATCAAAATTTGGAGATATCTATTATGAAATAAATGGTCCTGATCATGGGCCTGCGATAGTGTTCACACACGGAGTAGGTCTAAATTCAAAGTATTATGACTCACAAGTTTCGTTTCTAAAAGATAAGTATAGAGTTTTAACATGGGACATGCTAGGACATGGAAATTCAGAGTTATTGGAAGAAAATTTGAATATAGAAGATATGGTAAATGTGATAGTTGAAATAATGAGGGACAACAATATTGAAAAAGCTGTCATGGCTGGACACTCTTTGGGCAGTTGGGTATCTCAACTTGCTGCTATCTATTATCCTGATAAAGTATCGGCAGTTGTTAGCATTGGAGGGATGCCCATAAACAAACCAATGGGAACTTTAGAACTGGTAGGTTATAAAATTACAATGATTATTAGTAAAATAATTCCGTTTAAGTATCTTGTTGATTTCATTGCTAAAAATAAGGCTGTTACTCCAGAAGCACAAAAATTTGCAGAAGAGGCCTGCATAAAAATGGGGAAAAAACAGTTGTTTCTAACTATAGGTGGTATGCTCGATGCTGGTAAAATTGAAGTTACAAAGAATTTTTACCAACCTCTATTGATTACTCACGGCTCTCACGAAATGCCAAAATATGTTGCCAAAGTTTGTAAAGAATGGCATAGTGAAGTTAAAGGTAGCCACTATGCCGAGATTCCTAAAGCAGGACATAATGCAAATCAGGACAATCCAGAAGATTTCAATCAAGCATTGATCTCATTTTTAATGGACTTTGCTGAATCAATCTAACAATAAACTTGCTGTATAGGCACAAATTATAAAGATATGAGTATTTGAAAAAATGTCTTTACTAAGGTTTAAATTAAGAAAAAGAAAAAAAGAGCCTAATTATAAAATTTGTCTTAGCTGTTTTTCTAAAAATCCTTTTGATCATAATTTTTGTCACAAATGTGGACATGAAACATTTGAGCCTATTAAAGCAAAATACCTTAAAGAGAACAATCTGGGCATTGAGAATCTAGAGTATAAAAAATGTCCCAACTGTAATTCTGATACTCTTTTGTACTTTAATTTTTGTTCAACATGTGGATACGTTTTCAAAGATCTAGTTGTTTATAAAGATCCTAATGATAAACCTCCCTTTATTTTTGTAATTGACTACAAAACATTTTTGAATATGCAAAAAAATATAGCTCAAGGCATAGAAAAAATCCTTCCTCTTTTGGCAGCGGTGGCAGTTAATATACCCTCTTCTCAATGGGTTAAGTTTTTAATTAGTATAAATGTGCCAAAAGAATACATCCCTTTGGCTATAAAAATAATGAAAATTATACTAAAAATATCAAAGAAACTCTAATCTTTTTAATAAAAAAATTTATTGGGTTTAAATTAATAAATATGTAAAAATATTTACTTATTCCTTAAATTTTTTAATACTGCTAAAGATGCAAATATTACAAATCCAACGCCCAATCCAATAAAGAGTCCGGCAGGTATATTTCCATAGTAAAATCCTAATCCCATTCCTAAAAGTGCACCTGCAGGTATAAACAATGCCTCACTGTCTTTATAGTATTCATTTTCTTTTTTCTTTTTTTCGGCCATATTATCACCATCTTTTCAGCAGATATATTCATATTTAAACATTGCGGACTGAAATAAGCATTTTTCCTATAATAAAATATATTTTTTAGACTACTAAGAATCTATTTCATTAAGCTTTTGGGCTCTTTGATAAGCGTTATGCATTCCATACATCCATATTAAAATTGCAAATGGTATTCCAATTAAAACAATTGATATCAACAAAGCAAAGCACCACATAACAAATAACCCTGTACCTTTGCCGATGTCTCCGTTGTATATTTGGCCAAGACCCACAATGAAAAAAGAAAGAACTGCAGCAACACCAGGATTTTTCATGCATTTTTTTGAATTATTTTCGTCGTTTTCCATTTTATCCCTCCTTTTTTAACAATATCTTTTGAATAAAAGAAAAAAATAAGAATTTAGCCTATTCTTCAAACTGGTCCATCTCATCCAATTCATCTGACAGATCTTCCAATATAATTTCCAGCTCCAACTCTTTGAGCAAATTAGCTTTTTTCAGTTCATTGGCTATGTTACCTAGCGCAGTTTGTGAATCTTCTTGACCTACAGGGGATAGGTCATAATCCAACTGTTTTAACTCTTTCAATCTTTTCTTATAGTTTTCTATTTTTTCTCTATATTCCATTATACCCCTCCTTTTGTTTTATACATATCTATTTCATTTAAAGATTTATAAAGATATTGAAAGATAAATTGAAATAAAAGAAACCTTATAAAAAGATAGATTAAAAAAATAGACAAGACCTTTATTGGTGTATAAGATGAACTTAAGAAATATTCGAGAGCAGTTTCCCATCCTTGAAAATGGATCGATTTACTTTGATAGTGCATCTACAAGTTTAACACCTAACATAGTAATAGATAAAATGGTGGACTACTATAAAAATTATAATGCCAATATAGGGCGAGGCGTTTATAGATTTTCAGAAAAAGCATCTTTTGAGTACGAAAAGGCACACAATAAAGTTGCAGATTTTTTAAAAGTTTATAATAATGAAGTTATTTTTGTTAAAAACTCTACTGAAGGATTAAATATAGTTGCATCTGGTCTTAAATTTAATAAAGAAGATAGAATTGTCAACACACTTATCGATCATCACTCAAACTATATAACTTGGCTCAGGTTAAAAGATAAATTAGGATTGAATATAACACATATTAAACCGGATAGTAATGGCAGTTTCGATTTAAATAACTTTGAAAAATCTATTGATGAAAATACTAAAATCGTTTCACTAACGCATATATCTAACGTTTTAGGAAGTATTACTCCAGTTGAAGAAATAATAAAAATTGCTCATGAAAATAATTGTTTAGTTCTAGTTGATGGTGCACAGTCTGCCCCACATATACCTCTTGATCTCAAAAAAATGGACTGTGATTTTTTTGTCTGCTCTGGACATAAAATGCTTGGCCCTGGAGGCACGGGAGTTCTTTATATTAAAAAGGATCTCCAAAAAGAAATAGAGCCTCTATTAATAGGCGGTGGAACAGTAACAGATGTTTCTCTAAACGAATATAGTTTAAAAGAAGATTATGAAAGATTTGAAGCAGGAACTCCAAACATCGAAGGATTTATAGGGTTGGGAGCTGCTGTAGATTATTTGAATTCAATAGGAATGAGAAATATAAAAAAACATGAACAAAAACTAATATCAATCGTTTTAGAAGAGCTTATGGAACTGCCTGAAATTGAAATATTTGGGCCAGAACAAATAGAAAATAGATCAAGTTTAATATGCTTTAATTACAAAGGAGTAAATCCTCATAAAGTAGCGAAAATTTTTGATGAACAATATAATATTTTGATGAGATCTGGGCATCACTGCTGCTATCCCTTGATAAAGCATGTAATAAACAAACCTGAGGGGACTCTAAGGTGTTCTCTTTATTTATACAACACTGAAGAGGAGATAAAGATATTTATCAATGCAGCGAAAAAAATATCAAAAAGACTAACTTAACTATCTATATCTCTAATTATTCTTTTCTCGATAGCTTCAATATTTATTGAACCTTATCAAAATGCTTAAAAAGGAATTAAGCTTCAATATGATTAGAGGTGATCTAATGAAAAGAGATGTAAAAATATACGGATTTTACCTTGTGACCATCGTTGCAATATCTCTATTTGCAGGATGCGTTGCCGGAGGTATCGTTAACCCAACAGGCCCCACAGAAATATCTTTTGAAGATATTGAAAGTGGACAAAACTTAAGTTTGAGAGAAAGAGGCACCTATGTCATAAGAAATGAATCCGATTGGAACAGCTTTATGGATAAGTTCGGTGTCAGCTTGGACAAGCCC
>PWMA01000057.1 GCA_003558335.1 Candidatus Methanofastidiosia archaeon
TATTCTTTGGAATGTATGCTCCAGAAGGTGTTAGCGTAATTTACTATTCAGCTATCTATAACGGCTCTTATCTTCTTCCAGAACTAATGGTATCGGCGATATTTATTTATATACTGTCTAAAAAGAATCTAATAGATGCTTTCAAGTAAAAAAACACTGATAATATTGAGTCAATCAGAGCCTTGTAAATTAGAAAACAGTTTTGACCTGGTGCTAGCATCCGATGGCGGATATAAAACTGCTAAAAAAATGGGTCTTGAAGTAGATGTTCTTCTTGGAGACTTAGATTCAATAACCCGAAATGATGTTGAAGAGGCAAGATCAATTGGAATTGAAGTTATATCGTTTCCAATTGATAAAGATAAAACTGATGGTGAGCTGGCTGTAGATTATGCGATATCTCTAGATTCAAAGGAAATAATAATTCTTGGAAGTTTCAAAGAAGAGCTTGATCATGCATTAGGCAACCTTTTCTTACTTTTTAAAATATATAATGCAGGAATCAAATCAATGCTTCTTACTCAAAATTACGAGATTGAATTAATAGATTCATTCAAAGAGTATATCGATAAGATTGGCAATGAGATATCTTTTATTCCTGTTTCTGAAATAGTAGAAGGCCTAAGTATTAAAGGCTGCAAATATGAAATAAATAATGTAAGTGTTGAAATGGGACAAACTTTAACTTTAAGAAATTTAATAGTCGATAAAAAAGCAAAAGTATATTTAAAAAAAGGCAAAATTTTATCTATATTAAAAAGATAAAAATAATGTGGTGATATCATGACCGAACTTTCTGAAAAAGAAATTAAAAGATACAGCAGACAGTTGATTATAAAGAATTTTGGAGAAAAATCCCAGAAGATATTAAAAGGTTCTACAGTTACGGTATTTGGCTGTGGAGGTCTTGGTTGCCCTACTGCCACATACCTTGCGGCAAGTGGAATAGGAAAAATAAATCTCATTGATTTTCAAAAGCCAGAGTTATCAAATCTTAATAGACAAGTGATGCATTTTGAAAAAGATCTTGGCAAAAAGGATAAATCTGTTTCACTTAAAGAAAAACTCCAACAAATAAATAGTTCTATAGAAATAGAATCATTTTCTTTGATAATTGATGAGAATAATATTGGTATGTTTAAGAATAGTGATGTCTTGGTTGACTGTTTAGATAATTTTCATATAAGATATCTCTTGAATAGATTTTCTTTGAAAGAGAAGATTCCATTTGTTCATGCTGCAGTTGAATCTTATTACGGCCAAGTAACTACGTTAATCCCAGATAAAACACCGTGTATAAGATGTCTTTTTCCAAATGCTAAAGATAAAAAAGGAGAATTTCCAATCATTGGGCCCACTTGTGGCGTTGTTGGATCAATTAGTTCCATGGAAGTAATTAAAGTTCTAACAGGAATTGGTGAAACATTATTGGGAAAATTACTTACAGCAGACTTGAAATATATGGAGTTTGAAACTATCAACTTTGACCGAAAGGAAGAGTGTGTTGATTGTTCAGAATATCATTCTAAATAATATATTGCCTATGAAAATTTCTGATAGATTTTGGGAGATTGATGCCCTAAGAGGGATAGCAATAATAATGATGGTTTTTTACCATATAACCTATAATCTTTATTACTTTGCCGATTTTCCAATTAAAATATATTCTTTTCCATGGATGTATTTTCAAAGGACAACTGCATCCTTATTCTTGCTTTTAGTAGGTATATCACTTACTATTAGCTATTCAAAGAAAAAATTCAGATACTCTAAAAATGATCTATTTTTAATAAATCTAAAAAGAGGATTTAAAATATTTTTATGGGGACTTATAATAACAACTTTTACACTTGTTTTTCTAAATGATGGCTTTATTCTTTTTGGCATACTTCACTTAATCGGAGTTTCGATAATAGTATCATTTCCATTGATAGAAAATAAATACAAAAATTTTGCATTAGGATTATTATTGATAGTAGCAGGAGGATATTTAAGGAACTTTACATTTGGCACTTCTTACTTATTATTTTTAGGATTTAGACCTGCTTCATTTTTTTCTTTTGATTATTTCCCAATTATGCCTTGGTATGGCGTCGTACTAATCGGCATATTTTTAGGAAATATATTTTATCCGAATGCTAATAGAAGATTTAATGCTCCTAACCTCTCCAGCAAAATAATTGTTAAAGGTCTGTCTTTTTTGGGAACTCATTCACTAAAAATTTATCTAATTCACCAACCATTAATAATTCTTTTATTGTATGCTCTTGGATATATAAATTTGTTTTCATTTTGAGAAAAATCATATGTATTCTTTTTTAGATAGTATTTTTTTTATTATATTGATGCTAAAAGATGGTCCGTGTGCAGGGTATAAGGTATGTACTCCAAATTCAACTAATTTTTTCCAGCTTTCATATATTTCTTTTATATTTTCACCAAATATTGGCTCTCCGGCACCAAACCTTAAAGGCAGTCCGTTCATGGCAAGATCTCCTACAA
>PWMA01000111.1 GCA_003558335.1 Candidatus Methanofastidiosia archaeon
CCGGTTCCGCCGCCACTTTTATGAATCAAAGCTGTGTATTTTATTGCATCAAAAATACTATCAATTGAATCATCAACAGGTAAAACGAAACATGCGGATAATTGTCCAAGTTCTCTTCCAGCGTTCATGAGTGTCGGAGAATTTGGAAGGAATTTTAAGCTTGTCATCATCTCATAAAAATCCCTAGTCAAACCTTCAATATCTGCATTTTCATCATAAAGCAAATCTGCAATTGCAATACTTTTTGAAACTCTTAAAAAAAGATCATTTGGAGTTTCAATAATCTTTCCCTCTTGATCTTTTTTTAAGTACCTTCTTTCCAAAACCTTAATTGCATTTTCAGATAAACTCAATGGCTCTTCTGAATAATCCGTCTTACCAATCTTATCATAATTATAATTCTCAGAAACTGCCATGCTAATATAAAATCCCTCCAAATCATAGCTAATACAAACTATTTAATTGATTAGTTTTGTTATTATAAATCTTTTGGTAAACGATTTTTAAAATTTGAAATTGCAAAAATTATTTGAGTAGTTTTATTTTAATGATTACTACATAATTAATTATTTAAATAAATTTGTACAATCTACATCATGCATAAAACCTCACAAATAGATATTGAAAAGGATATTATACGTGAAAATTTGACTATAGCTACAGAGAACAGAGAACTGCTAAAAAAATATGGTATCAAATCTTACAATATTATGGGCGCAATAGGTTCTGGAAAAACTTCCCTAATTGAAATTGCTATTGAAAGTTTGCTAAAAAAAGATAGAAAAGTAGGAGTTATTGCTGGCGATGTTGTTGCAGAATATGATTCTAACAGATTTAGAAAATATGATTGCGTTGTAATACCTTTGAATACTGGAAAGGAATGTCATTTAGATGCACATTTAATATCTCATGAGTTAGAAGATCTAAAGGAAAAAGGTATTCTACAAAATCTAGATTGTCTTATCATGGAAAATGTAGGGAATTTGATATGCCCTTCAGATTTTACCCTGGGAGAGGATAAAAGAATTGTTATTGTTAGTGTAAGTGAAGGAGACGATATTGTCCTAAAACATCCACTGATATTTAGATTCTCTGATGTATGTGTAATAAATAAAATTGATATAGCTGAGGCTGTTGATGCAAGTCCAAAAAAAATGGAACAGGATTGCATTTCATTGAATCCTAAAATAAGGGTTTTAAAAACATCCGTGAAAAAAAATATAGGCCTAACTGAGTGGGCAGATCTATTTGACTAAAATAGTATTAAAAATATTGCCTATGATTATTCTAAATTCTTATAGTTTTTTGATATTAATTTGAGGAATTAAATTAATTTCTAACAAGTTAAAATTATTTTGTCAAAAAAAATAAAAAATGTGTTTTTTAAAAATAAAGGAAAGTTAAAATTATTCTACGAAGTCTACAATTACTTCTTCTACATCCCAAAGAGGTTCTATTTTTTCTTTTATTTCCTCTCTTATTGAATTTGCAAATTGGTGATTTGAGGGTAAATCAACTGTAATAAAAACTTTTCCTTTGTTGATTTCAATTTTTTTAATAATGTTTGTCTTTACAACATCAAGACCTGTTAACGGATTCATTACTTTTTTTAATCTGTTATTCACAACTTCCAGTGTTGTTGGCTTTTTTTCTGTAATGATGCCATGTTTTTCTTCATAATTTTGAATTGCTGCTCTCAGGCCTTCAATTGCAAGTACAGAACAATGAGCTTTTATTGCAGGTAATCCTCCCAAAGCTTCTGTTGCTTGTTGCCAGGTAATTTTCTTAGCTTGTTCTAAAGTTTTACCTTTTGCCATATCAGTTATAATTGAACCTGTGGCAATATTGGATGCGCATCCATAAGATTCAAATTTAATATCTTCAATAATCTTTGTGCCAGGATTTACTTTTAAGTATACTGAGATCATATCACCACATGCTGGACTTCCTTCCGTTGCTTTTCCATCTGGATTATCCAATTTACCTACATTGTGAGGATGACGAAAGTGTTCTAATACTTTTTCATTATATGGAAATTTCATTTATTATCCTCCTCATAAATTTTTTCCTAATGGACTTATTTTCCTAAGTTCATTAACAACTTCTTTTATATTATCTACTAAAAAATCTACATCTTCAAGAGTATTGAATCTGCCAAAAGTAAAACGAACAGATCCATGTGCCCTTTCATGATCTCCTCCAATTCCCATTATAACATGACTTGCTTCAAGAGATTTACTAAAGCATGCAGAACCAGTACTAACTGAAAAACCTCTCATATCCAGATGTAGTGTAATTGACTCGCCTTCAACATAATGAAAAGTTGTATTGGCATTTTGAGGTATTCTTTTTTCCTTGTGTCCATTTAAAGTGACATTAGGTATCTCAGCCAATATTCTTTTAGTAAGATGATCTCTCATCTTTTTTAAATATTTATTCTCTTTCTCATTTACTAAATCAATTGCTTTGGCAAATCCTACGACACCAGGAATATTTTCTAATCCTGCACGTTTGTCAAACTCTTGAAATCCTCCGTCCATCCATTTTGAAATTGGTGTGTCTTTACGTATAAATAACGCACCAGTTCCCTTAGGCCCATGAATAGTATGGGCCGACATAGTTAATAAATCAGCAGGAATTTTTTTCAGGTCTATTGGGATTCGTGTAAATGTATGGGTCGCGTCTGTATGAAAAAGAACATCTTTGCTCTTACATATATTTGCTATTTTTTCAATATCTTGAACAGTTCCAATTTCTTGATTTGAGTGTTGAATCGATACTAAAATTGTATCTTTTCTAATGGAATCTTCAAGTTGATCAATATTAACTAATCCATATTGATCGACATCAAGGTATGTTACTTCAAATCCTTGTCTTTCAAGACTTTTTGCACTGTTTATAACAGGAAAATCTTCAATTTTCGATACAATAATATGTTTGCCTTTTTTTTCTTTTTCTGACATTGCAACTCCTTTGATGGCCATATTACTAGATTCGGTACTTCCTGAAGTAAAAACTATCTCTTGAAAATTTGCTCCTAAATAATCTGAGATATACCCTCTAGACTCGTCCAAAGCTTCTCTTGCTTCAATTCCCAAAGAATAACCAAACTCCGAAGTTGCTACTGCATAGATTTCAAAAAAATATTTTTTCATGGAGTCTAAAACTCTTTCATCCATCTTTGTAGCTGCAGCATTGTCGAGATAAATATTTTTTGTCATTATAACACCAAACTAGATAAAAAGAGTCATACTAGATTCCATCGCCTCTTGAATGTATGTTCCAACTGCGCAATAGTCATCAATTAGATCTTGTCTTAGATCTTCAGCTTTTACATCCATTATTTCCATAGTCATATCACAAGCCAATATTTTGCCACCAAGTTCTTTAAAATCTGTAATTAGTTTCTCTAAAGAAGCAACATTTGCATTGTTCATTCTTTTTTTTATCATTATTTTTCCTAGTCCAAGCATATTCATTTTTGAAAGGGGTCCTTTTTCAAGACCTCCCTTCTTTAGTCTTTGAAGTCCCCAAAAAGTAAAATATAAAGAAACCTCCATTCCCATTGAAAGAGCGCCATTACCTATTATCAATGCACTGTAAACTTTATCCATATCGCCACTGTGCACAATTATTGTGGCTTTGTTACTTTTAGAATTATTCATTTTTTGCATATTTTTATTTTCCATGTGTCTCCCTCCTCTTCAATGGATACAATTTCAGAACCTAATGACTTTACAGCCATGGGTATCTCCTTCTTAGAAGAAGGATGTGTTCCCTCAATTTCAATAGTGTCTCCAGATGTAGCCTTACGTAAAGCTTTTCTACACTCAACTAAAGGTACGGGACAAGTTTGACCTTTTACATCAACTTTTATTTTTACCATTATTCCAACTCCTCAAATATCTTAAGATTATTTCTTATAGTCTTTCAATATAATTAGGATATAATAATAAAAATTTAACGGCAATAATTAATATAAATATAATTTTTTATTGCTTTTAATAAAACGAAAAACATAAATTTGAAAAATATTCAAAATAATAAATAAATTATCAAATACAATATTTAAAGTCTCATTTAACTATTGCTTCTACGGGACAAATATATGCACATAAACCGCATCCCATACATACAGTTGAATTGATGTTTGAATGGCCATCTTTAAATTCTAAAGCGGGACATCCTGAGAGTTTTATACAAGCTTTACAAGACCTACATAGTGATATTTTTACACCATACACAGGCCTTTTTTCTAATCCTTTCAACAAAACACATGGAGCCCTAGAAACAATGGCGTAAACTTTTTCACTTTCAATTCCTCTTTTAATGGCTTCTTCTACACTCTTTACCTCTCTTGGATCTACAACTTCTACAGGTATATCCATCCCACTAATCAGCTTCTCAATTGATATTGACCCTGCAACATCCCCCATGGCAGTCAATTGTGTTCCCGGGTGTGGTTGGTGTCCAGTCATTGCAGTAGTTAAATTATCAAGAATCACAGCTACTATTTTAGAATTATTATATTTGGCATTGATTAAAGGAGGTATTCCTGCATGAAAAAATGTAGAGTCTCCCAAAGTAGCAATAACTGGCTCTTCAACTGATTTCGCAAATCCACATGCTATTCCAAAACTTGCCCCCATAGAAATGCATGTATCTACAGTCTGAAGAGGTCTAGGAAAACCAAGAGTATAGCATCCTATATCTGAAGGGAATACTGCCTTTCCTCTTGTAACTTTCTTTATTGCATAAAACGTTGATCGATGAGGGCATCCAGCACATAACAATGGAGTCCTACTAGGAATTATTAAATTTTTGGATTGTTCTTTAGGCATTTCAATTCTAAAAAATTTTGAAAGTTTTTCGTTTAACAAATCTGTAGAAAATTCACCTGTTTGGGGAAATATATTTTTTCCGTAGACTTTCAAATTAAGTTGATTTTCAGATATAATAATTTTTACATCGTTTTCAATTACTGGTTCAAGTTCTTCTACTATTACTACTTTTTCTAAACCACTAATAAATGACAAAATTTTGTTTTTATCTAAAGGGTAAGAAATACCTATTTTTAATATCGGAGGATTTTTTCCCAAAATATTTAATGATTCCATCAGATAATTGAAAGAAGCGCCATTCACAATTACTCCAATCTTGCCATCGCCAGAAATACTATAATTATATTTAGAGTCTTCAATATGTTCTCTTATTTTTTCTATTTTTTCTAGAAGTTTTTTATGTAATACTCTAGCATTTAGTGGAACAGCTACGTACCTACTAACATCTTTTGAAAATTTTCCTTTTCTTTTTTGAATGTTAATTTCTCCTAATTCGACGTCGCCACTGCTATGGCAAACCCTAGTAGTAGGTCTTAAAATTACAGGACTAGAAAATTTTTCAGATAGTTCATAAGCATAGATCGTCATATCTCTTGCTTCTTGTGGAGAGGATGGTTCTAGGCAAGGTACATTTGCAAATCTAGCAAATATTCTGCTATCTTGCTCATTTTGAGAAGAATGACAGTCTGGTTCATCGGCAGAGACAATTACTAGACCTCCATCAACTCCAGTATATGCCAAAGTCATTAAGGAATCAGATGCAACGTTTAAACCTACGTGTTTCATGGTAACAAGTGCTCTCTTTCCCGCCCATGAAGCCCCTATACCGACTTCAAGAGCAACTTTCTCATTGGTAGAAAATTCTACATAAGCCTCATATTTTTTAGCAAATCGTGCAGCTGTTTCAGGAATTTGTGTTGAAGGTGTGCCAGGGTAAGCGGCAACAACTTCAACTCCTGCTTCAAATGAAGCTAAAGCAATGGCTTCATTGCCCATCAGAAATTCTCTTTTCATAAAATAAAAGAGGTGCAATCTTTTAAAAACTTATTCTTTAAAATTAAGATTGTAGTTTTAGATTTATTGTTATTTATAAAAACTTTTGAATAAATTATTTTATTATTTTTATTTTCCGGAATGATTAAATACTAAAAGATTTCAATTTATATATGAATTCTTACTCAATTCAAGATAAAATAGTTAATATCTTAAAATTAGGTCGATTCTTTTTTGTTTTAGGAGGATTCTTTCTTTTTTCGGTGGGTGCAATGTTTTCCGTATTAACTGGAGCAGAAATGGATATCGGTAAGTTTTTATTTGGATACTTAATACTTTTTCTTGGACATTTATCGGTTTCATATAGTAACGATTATTTTGATTATGATGCAGATAAATTAGGTAAAAAAACAAAAGTAAGTGGTGGAAGTGGAATATTACAGATAGACCCTTCACTAAAACAAATATCAAAATTAATAGCAATTTCACTAATTTTGATCTCAATTCTCCTGGGAATTTTTTTTACAATGTATTATAATTATACTTGGTTATTTTTAAGTTACGTGATTTTTGGAAATCTTTTAGGATGGTTCTACACAGCACCACCAATTAAATTTGCATATAGAGGACTTGGAGAGATATCTACAATGGCCGCAATAGGTTTTGTAGTTCCAGGAATGGGATATTACATAATGAAAGGTTTAATTGATATAAATTTTTTCATATTTAGTATTCCACTTCTCATATATGGCGCCTTTTTTATTTTAAGTGTGGAACTGCCAGACATGGAAACAGATTCTATAAGTGGGAAAAAAAATTTTATAACTAAAAATGGTAGAAAAGTAAGTTTAAAAATTATATTTCTAGCATCTTTGTTTGCAACTATCATTTATGTCTTATTTCATTTTGCCGGAATATTTGATTCAAATATTAATTTTTTAGTGGTTTCGGCCCTATCACTTGTTCCCCTTATGTTTAGCTTTTTTGGAATTGATAAGTATTCTGGGAAAGAGTCGATAAAAATAGCCTTTAACAATTTAAATGCATTGATAGCATTTGCAGTGTTGACAAGTGCATATTTTCTTATAATCTTTTTTTAAAAAATATATTATCTAGAAATTTAAAGAAAAAAAATTAAACTTTAATTTTTTTTGAAAATTCCCATAATCCATGAATGTTGCAATATGAAACAGCAAAAAGTGTTCCAGATTTTGCTATTTTTAGAGATGTTTTTACCTCATGATTTGTATAGACTGGGCCAGTATCTGGTCCCTTAGTACTCTCTCCATGGGCAGTAAATTCATAGTTTCCAACTTGATATAATGTTTTTTCATCATCTGGTTGATAGTACAACATTATCCATCTGATGTGGTGCTCAGTTGTATTTGGATGGGATATATCTTTACCAATTGTAACTGTGGCCTCAAAAAGCTCATTTGCAGTTACAGAATCCGGACAATCTATAACGGGTACATGTTTTTCCTTTTTCCAATCAGCTTCCTGAATTAGTTCTCCAATTTTAACCATCTTATCACCTATTTTTGTAGTGTCATTGGCTCTCCACAGCAGATTAATTCTGCACCGCCAACTTCCAATACTTTAACTACATTTCCACAAATTTCACATTTGTATACTTCTCCAACTTCCTTTACTTCTACCATTTTTTTTCCTCCTTTTATTTATAATTTAAACATTGTTTTTTTCTTTATTTTCGGAAGATTTTTCCATCTTTTCAGCCATATTTTTAAGACGTTTTTCCACCATACCATATATTGTATCTTCTGGATATTTTCCATCTGCCCCTTTTTCGCCAGCTTTGATCCCTGTTAAAACCTCAATTCCTTCTCTAATATTAGTTATAGGATATATATAAAACTTACCTTCTCTTATTGCTTCGACTATTTCTTCCTTTAGCATTAAATTATCAACATTACTTGTTGGAATTAACACTCCCTGCTTACCATCAAGTCCTTTTGCTTTACATATTTCATAGAATCCTTCAATTTTATAGTTAACTCCTCCAATGGCTTGTACATCTCCCTTTTGATTAACAGAGCCAGTAACAGCTAGATATTGTTTTATTGGAACTTCAGATAGAGCAGATAGAATTGCATAAAGTTCTGTACTTGATGCACTGTCTCCATCAACGCCATCATAATTTTGTTCAAATACCAGTCTTGCAGTAAGATTCAATGGTTTATCTTGGGCGAAATTTTCTGCTAAGTACCCTCCTAAGATCATAACACCTTTTGAGTGAATGTTTCCTCCCATTTTAGATTCTCTTTCAATATCTATTATTCCACCGCGTCCCATATTTACAGTTGCAGTAACTTTTGAAGGTCTACCAAAGGCAAAATCACCTAAACTCAAGACAGCAAGTCCATTTATTTGACCGATTGATTCTCCTTCAGTATCGATAAGATAAAATCCTCTTTTTATCATCTCATTGACCTTTTCTTGAATAAGATTTGAGCGATAATTTTTCTCTTCAATTGCCTTTATTATATGAATATTCTTAGTTTCATTGCTATTGTCTTTTTTTGCATAAAAATTAGCTTCCCTAATAATATCTGCTATATCTGCAAATCGGGTGGATAATTTCTTTTGATCATCTGCCAATCTTGCTCCATACTCAATTACTTTTACTATGGCCGAAGAATCAAGATGCAATAAATTTTCTTTAGAACATAAAGAGCATATAAAGGAAATATAGTTTTTTATATTGACATTGTTAAAATCCATTTTAATATCAAATTCAGCTTTAACTTTAAACAGTTCTTTGAAATCTGGATCTAATGCAAAAAGAGTTTGATATATCATTGGGTTTCCGACAATTACAACTTTAGTGTCTAAGGGGATGGGATTAGGCCTCAATCCTTTTGTTGTAATAAATCCAAGCCTCTCTCCAGCTTCTTCAACTACCAATTCTTCACTGCTTAGAGCTCTCTTTAATCCATCATAAGAAAACAGATTTTTTACCAACTCTTCTGCAGGTATTACTAGGTATCCTCCATTTGACTTGTGTATGGAACCACTTCTAATCATAGTAAAATCAGTAGTAAGCATTCCAAACTGTGCCTCTCTTTCTATTCTTCCAAAGAGGTTTTGATAAGTAGGATTTGACTCAACTATAACTGGCCTTCCTTTTAGATTAGAATTATCTATAAACAGATTGACGTAGTATTTTCTAAAAGGTAATTCTTCTGCCCATGGAGCCTGTACTGGAGCTTTAGGAACATTTGGTTTATAGAATAGGTCTAAATTTTCCAATATATCTTCTTGTACTTCTTTTAAATATGTAATAATATCTGGATATTCTGAATATTTTTTATTTAAATCTTCAATTGAGTGTCCAATTGTAAAAAGAGCTACTTCTTTATTTAATTCTTTTATTTTTTCTAATGTCTTAGTATCTAGTTCTTTTAATTGTCTAAATACCAGTCTTAGTTCCGAATTTAGTTTTTCCCTTTTTTTTTTGTATATCTTCTTTTTTATCTGAACTTAAAGCCATAAATTCTTCCTCAGTCATCGGGCGACCATTGACAACGGGGACGAAAATAAATCCCATAGGAGTACTTTGAACTATCAATCCTTCTTTTTCTGCTTTTTTATTTAGTTCAGAAAAAATTTTATTTCTTTCAGCTTCTATTTCTTGGATTTTTGATTCTCTCTTCAATGCAAAATCCTCACTTTCAAATGCTTTTGGAATATTAATTTTAGCTTCGCCAATAAAATCTAACATGTCTTTGTGAAAAATTTTTCCTTTTCCAGCATTTAACCTGATGGCCTTAGGTTCGTATGATTCTTGAAAATTGTTTACATAGCACCAATCAGAAGGAACGTTTTGATCTTCAGCAAGTTTATCTAAGAAGCTTTTTACAGCAGTCATTTTTCCCGTACCAGGATATCCAGCAACAAAGATATTAAATCCTTTCTCTTTAATTTCAAGGCCGAATTTAAGAGCGTTTAAGGCCCTGTCTTGGCCTACTATATCCTCTAGTGGTTTAACTTCTTGACTACTCTTACATTCTAACTTATGTATATCGAGTGTTTTTCTTACCATTTCTGGAGAAAGTTCTTTTACCATAAAATCACTTGAAATATTATAACTATATTTTTTTTGATTATAAAAAGGTTTTCTATTTAAAAAATAAATCATACAATATAGTTAATATTACAAATATTTATTAAAATATATAGAATATTATTTATTAATTTATATA
>PWMA01000164.1 GCA_003558335.1 Candidatus Methanofastidiosia archaeon
CCCGTGGCTTAGATTGGTCATAGCGTCCGGCTGATAACCGGGAGGTCCTGAGTTCAAATCTCAGCGGGCCCACCATTATTGTGTTTCTTATTTGTTTTCAAGTCATCTTTTTTAGAATCCAAAACTCTTATTAAAAATCATTATTATAGGCATGATATGGCAACACAAAAATAAATATTCATAATTTATTTAAATAAGGAAATTAAAAAAAATCACTCTAATAATTTTTATTTAAATCTACCTATGTCTCAAGACACCTATTTTTGGACAGTAACTATCTATAGGACATATGCTACATTTTGGACTTATAGGTACACATACATTTTGCCCGTAAGTCACAAGAATATCATTGTACTCAATCCAATATTTTTCAGGAAGTTTATCTCTTAACGCAAATTCAGTTTGAATTGGATTTTTAGTTGTAACATAACCCCACCTGTTTGATATTCTATGAACATGTGTATCAACACAGACTCCAGGTTTTCCATATGCTAGTGTCACAACTATATTCGCTGTTTTCCTACCTACACCTTTAAGTTTCAAAAGTTCTTCTATAGTGTTTGGGACCTTACCCTCATATTCCTCTAATATCTTATGGGAAATCTCGATAATTCTTTCTGCTTTAGTTTTATAAAATCCAACAGGATATATTAATTGCTGGATTTCAGTTTCATTTAAATCAATCATTTTTACAGGTGTATCCGCACGTTCGAACAGTTTTAAAGAAGACTTTTTAGTTACTTCATCTTTAGTTCTAAGGCTTAAGATACAAGATATCAAGACTTTGTAGGGATCTCTATCGGCTGCAACTTCAGATACAATTGGAACCGTAAACTTTTTTATTTCGATTTTTAAAATTTCTAGAACTTTTGATATATTATCATTGTCAATAATATTCATTCCTCCTAAAAATGTCCAGAAAATCTTGAACTATTCTGTTGTGATCAAATGCGAGATTTTTTGGTATTTGTCTAATGTCAAATAAAAATATCTCTTTTGCATCGTCACCTGCTTTAGGTTTTCCCTTACCCCTACCATAAAAGACCACACTAACTGTATGACCTCTTGGGTCTCTATCTGGTTTTGAATATACACCTAAAAGAGAAAGATTTTTAATTTCAAGGCCTGTTTCTTCATTTGATTCTCTTAGAGCCGCATCTTCTAAAGATTCTCCATATTCAACAAATCCCCCAGGTAAAGCAAAAAAGTCTTTGAAAGGCTCTTTTCCTCTTTTTATTAGAATTATTTTGCCATCAAAAAGAATAATAATATCAACTGCCAGAGAAGGTATTTTTCTCATATCCTAACTCCAATAAGGCGTTTAAAGAAAATTGTTACATATCCAAGTTTAGGTATTCTCATAATACTTTTTCCTAAAACAGCATGTTCAGGTACACCCGGCAACTTATTACCATTTTCAAAATAGGTATCTTCAAATGGATTATTGTCTCCTTTAGTTAGGAAATAAAGATTTCCATTATCTTCTATTATATCTACGACCCTATGAACTATTGGAATATCTTGATATGGTCTTTTGTATACAACTATGTCTTCAACCTGAATATCACTTGGATCAACACCCCTAATCACAATAATATCTCCTCTATAGTAAACAGGCTCCATACTTCCAGAAATAACGACAGCCACAGGATTGTCAACCTGTAAGGCATAAGAAAGTGTGAAGCTAATGGCTAGGTAAAGTATTACAGCGATTATTATACCTTCCAGTATTTCTTTACCCTCCTTTTTATAATCCATTATATCACATCAAAACAATTATATTATAATAATATGGATATAAGAAACCTTTTAAAAGTTTATTGATAGGTTCAATTGGTGATTTTTATGGAAGAAATGAACGAAGATTATGGCATTCAAACAGCCCATCCTGATGAGGTCAGAGGCAGAATCATTTTTGAACTATCTTATCAAGAAGTTTTTTTGAATCAACTATTAAAGAAGCTCGAAGAAAAGGGAATATTAAATGCAGAAGATTTCAAAAAAGAGATTCAAAAAGAGATCGAGCAAGATTATGGATTCTACTTAGACAAATATTACGCCAGCAGATAGTTACTTGACTAATTCATAGATTACAGAAGCCCATAAGATTGCACATTTTTCTAAATTTTTTATCCTCACATACTCATCAGACATGTGCCAAGTTTGATCAGAATCTGGGGAATGTGCAATTGCAGGAACACCATTTAGATTCAATATTTTTGCAACTGTTATCCCAGCAGAGGTTTCAAAATTAATCGGCATGGAAATCTCTTCTGCTACATTCTTAAACGCATCTATTAATTTACTACTGCTTTCTACAATATGAGGCAAATGTCTTGTCGTAACTTCTCCTAATTTTATAGAAACATCTTTATCTTCTTTCTTTAAAACATCTATCTGATCAGATATTCTTTTTAAAATCATATCTTCAGTTAATCCTACTGGATATCTTACATCCAACGTAGCTTTGCATCTCGAGGCAACAATATTTGGTGCGTTGCCACCAGATATCATACCTACGTTTATTGTAGGAGGAGTAAATCTAGGGTCATATTTAAGATTAAAATCAAAAGTTTCAAAATCAGAGATTAGTTTGGATAGTTTAACTATAGCATTTATTCCCAAAGAAGGCGTTGAACCGTGTGACTGTTTTCCATAGCTTTTGAGTTCAAACCAAGCTGCTCCCTTTTCTCCAATAATTGCCTTATCTATTGATCCACTATCTGGAACAATTGCATAGTCAGGCTTAAATCCTTTCTCTACGATATATTCAACTCCGTAATGAGATCCCATTTCTTCATCAGAAACTGCACAAAAATATATAGTTCCTTTAAACTCTAGTCCACTTTTGATCAATGCTTTTATTCCGGCCCATGATGCTGCAAGAGGTCCCTTGTTATCAATAGCCCCTCTTCCATAAACTTTACCATCCTTTTCATAAGGTTGGAATGGATGCTGTGTCCATCCTTCTCCAGGAGGAACAACATCAATATGGGATATAATTGCAACAGATGGGTAACCATTTCCTATTCTTCCAATATAATTCGGCCTTTTTTCATCTTTTGAAACTATCTCAACTTCAGCACCCAAATCCTTCATACATTTCATCATCAAATCATGCAAAAGATATTCATCGCCTGGTGGATTTACAGTTTCAACTTCGATAAGACTAAATAAAAAATCTATCATTTTTTTTCTGTCAAAATTCGAAGAAATTCTATCTGCTATTTCATTTATATTCATTAAAACTCCCTCGTATATTTTAAGGCCAAATCAAAGTATTTCTTTGTTATTTCCTTAAAAGAACTATCTTCTGATGCCCTATAACCGTTTACCTTTGCTCGTACACATGCACGATACCCCTTGTAAAATGAAAGAAGGAGCCCCATATCATTATCACCACTTATCGAGATATATTTATCTGAAAAAGCTTTTGAAAGATCCTTTTTCTCTAGAAACTCTAAATCCATACATAAAAAGGCAATTTCTGCGGTAACATCAGTTGTATTAATAGTCTTGTTAAATTCTATTGCATCAAAAATAAAGATATTTTCAGGAGTGACAAAAATATTGCCCGAGTGGAGATCACCATGAGTTTCAATAATTTTTCCCTTTTCCACCCTCTTATTAAAAAGATCTTTATTATTGTTTATGAAATCAAGATTTTTTGAGATGAGGACATTAAACTGTTCATTTGAAAAAATGTCTCCAATAAAGGGCTCAAGATCTTTGTAGTTATCCATAAGATTTATTTTAAACCTATCAATAGCTCCATATTTTCCCTCAAGATCCATATCTGCTTTTTTATGAAAATCAAATATCTTTAATGCTATTTCCTCTATCGTATCTTTTTCAATTTTATTTTTTTCTAGAAGATGTCTCATTATATAGTATTCTGGAATTCTTTTCATTACAACTGCATAATCTAAAGGTAGGCCTTGGTCTGATAATCGCAAGCTATTTCCAATTTTTGTAATGGGAGACACTTTTAGATATATTTCTGGGCTTAACAGTTTGTTTATTCTGAGCTCCTCTCTACAATTAAACTCTCTTTTTTCAAGAGTCGAATAATCTAGAAATGAAAACTTAACATCTTTTTTTATCTTGTATGCGTAATTTTTTGTGAGAAATACATAAGAAATATGAGTTTCTTTTATTTCCTCTATCTTCTCACCAAAAGTATTGTCATCTATCAACGATTTTAGATGCTCGTTCATTATAAAAATAGGATATATTTATTTAAAAGGTTTTATGGCTTAAAAAGGAAATAGAAATTGAAAGAAGTCTTTTGGAGGTTCCTTTTTAATTTATCAAGTTAATTTAGTTTCTTTTAGAATTAAAAAATAAGTGTTTCAGCCGAAACTTTAAAATAGAGATTAAGCTCCCTAGATAACGTGATTGAATGTGTGGTATAGTCGGCCTCGTTTCAGACAGTGAAATATCAATAAAAGAGGATCTATTAAAGAGTCTAAAAAGACTTGAATACAGAGGTTATGACTCGGTAGGATGTGCAGATACAAAAGGCAATGTAGAAAAGGACGTAGGTGAGATATCAAAGTTTATGGAACAGATAAAAGACTCAAAAGCTTCATGTGCCATTTCTCATACAAGGTGGGCAACACATGGCGGAGTCACAAAAACTAATTCTCATCCACACTGGGATTGCAAAAAAAAACTATTTATAGTTCACAATGGGATTATTGATAACTATCAAGAAATAAAGAATGAGCTAATCGATAAAGACCATGTCTTTGTAACCCAAACAGACTCTGAAGTTATTTCACATTTTCTTGAAGAAGAGCTAAAATCAAAAAATATGGTTGAGGCGATTAAGAGTTTTATTAAAAGAATTCATGGAACCTATGCAATCCTTATCATTGAAAAAGATAATAATACAATCTACGCAATAAAAAAAGATTCACCACTTGTTTTAGGTCTTGCCAAAGATAGATTTTATCTTGCATCAGACATATATGCATTCTCTGATGCAACAAACAAAGCAATATTTTTTGAAGATGAAGAATTTGCAATTGTAGATTCTAACAAATATAATTTTTATGATTCAGATGGTAAGGAAATCAAAAAAGAGATATATGAGTTTGCATGGGATTTATATCAAGAAGAATCAGTTCAAAATTATCCTCATTATATGATCAAAGAGATTCATGAACAACCAACTGCTTCTCAAAGATTAATCAATTCGCTCGACGGTGAGCAGAATGCAAAAATTAAAAATATTGCAGAACTTATTAAAAATTCAAAAAGCGTTGTTTTTACAGCCGCAGGAAGTTCATATTATGCTTCACTTTTAGGCATTTATTTTCTTAATAGAATTGGAATCAATGCACAAACTCTTATTGCAAGTGAATTCCACAATTTTATGCTTGTAGATAAAGACACTCTGTTTATAGCAATTTCTCAAAGTGGAGAAACTATGGACGTTGTTTCTGCAACAAAGTGGGCAAAGGAAAGAGGTGCCAAAATAGTTTCAATTGTCAATGTGCCACACTCAACACTTCAAAGAATGTCAGACATCTCTCTTGAGATTCATGCAGGCCCTGAAATATGTGTGGCCGCCACAAAAACTTTTACAAATCAAGTTGTCGCACTTTTGTATTTGTCAAGTTTGTTGGGATTCACAGTTAATATGCAAACTATACCTGGAAAAATAGACTACGTTATAAAAGAAAACGAAGATATAGTTAGAGATATTGCAGATGGACTTTGTGATAAAAAAGACATATACATACTAGGAAGAGGGCTTTGCTACCCCCCTTCAAGAGAAATCGCATTGAAATTAAAGGAAATATCTTATATACATGCTGAAGGGATGATGGGAGGAGAGTTAAAACATGGAACAATAGCTCTTATAGAGGAAGGAACACCAGTTATAGCATTGATACCCGGAAAAGACTATGATATGTATTCAAATGCAAAAGAAGTAGAGGCAAGAGGGGCTAAAATAATCACAATGGCAAACATGATGGACTCTGATTTTAAGATAGATGTAACAATAAACGATGGAAAGTTTGCAATTCTATCTGTAATAATAGGACAACTTTTGACCTATTATATAGCATTGAAAAAAAACCTTCCTATAGACAAGCCAAGAAATCTTGCAAAATCTGTCACTGTTAAGTAATCAAAGACCTTTCCAGATCTTATCTCCAATATAATGAAGATTTTTGATTACCTTTCCTTCATTCATTGAACTAATGGTTTCATAAGAATACATAGCAATGCCGACTGCAATCGGTTTCCCATGATTTTCATCCACTACTATTACAGGACTGTCCTTTTCAATTAAGTTGTCTACATACTTAACCCCTGGTTTCATAATATCGGCACCTTTTGAGATAAAAGGAACAGCCCCCATATCCACTACAATTTTTCTTGGTATCTTATCTTTATTTAAAGAAACTAGTAACTTTAAAGAAGGTATGACATTGCTTTTTAACTTTAAAAAAGATGGCGAATCGTTAACATATATAATGTCAGTGTTGTCATCTAAATTGGATATTTTAAAAGAAGACTTGGCATCAATTTTATCTAGAATTTCTTCACCAAACAGGTTTCTAATAGAGTTTAAAATTTCTTTAATTTCTCCTTTTTTTAGGTCATGTAACGGTTTTTTCTTCATATGGGTATTATATACTTCTATTAGGTATTTAAATTTATAGGAGATTTTATTTGAACAGTTTTGCCGTTAACTTTAAATACTATTTTCGTCTGATTTCATAATAGGTGATATATTGGCTCAAAGACCACTTGACATCATACATAGAGCTTTGGATTCTAACGTCCTAGTAGAGCTTAAAGGCGGTAGAGAGTTTAGAGGAACTCTTAAAGGTTATGATATACATATGAATCTAGTAATGGAAGCTGCAGAAGAGCTTCAAAATGGAGAATCAGTGAGAAAGTTAGGACATGTAGTCGTTAGAGGAGACAACGTTGTTTTGATTTCACCAAACTTGGAGGATTAAAATGAGTAAAGGAACACCTTCTTATGGAAAGAGAAATAGTAAGACACATGTGAGATGCAGAAGGTGTGGAAATCATTCGTATCATGCTTCTCACGGTACCTGCTCATCATGTGGCTTTGGTAAATCGGTAAAGATGAGAAGCTACAATTGGTGTAAAAGGAAATGATTGATACAAGAATTATAGTTGAAGGCGTTTCTGATGTTGAAACCTTATCAAAAGCTATACAGGATTTAGCCTTGGGTTCTGAATTTGGGGTAACTATCTCTTCTATAATCCCCACAACTAACGTTGAAATTGCTAAAAAGTCAATCATTGGGGCAGATATTGTTTTAATTGCGACTGATGGAGATAGATCAGGCAGAGAACTTGCTGATAGACTTTTTGAAGAACTTAGGGAAAAAGAAGTTATAATCGAAAGAGTAAAATTTCCAAAAGGGCGTGATCTAGAACACTCAGATCTGTTCTTAATATCCAAAGAAATTAAAAATAGTCTTGTTAGAATTGGTTTAAAATCACTTAAATCAATTAATATGTTGCTAGAAAGGGAAAAGTCCATAAAGACTCTTGAAAATAGCCTCATTTTATTAAAGGGTGAAAATGAAGAACTTAGCAATAAACTAGGAGAATTAGAGCAGTCTTTGGAAAGTCACGGCGCTGAAAAAGAACTTCTAAATAAACTCGAAGAGGATATTGATCGTCTAAATGTTGAAAAAAATGAAATAGAACTTGAAAACTCTGAACTTAAGAAAGACGTTATAAAGAAAGAAGATAGGATTTTAGAGTTGGAGGCAAGGTACAAAGATCTTGAAACAAAAGCCCTAAATATTTTTAATCTTGAAAGTTATTGGTCTAAAATATCAAATGACGAATCCCCAAAAATTGAAGAAACAAGAAAAGCTATAGAGATTTTGGACCTAGACCGTGTTGTTGCTTCAGATGATTTCATAGTATCTCCTTCTGAAGAAGATATTTTTAGATTGTTAAGACTCATAAAGATGGGAAGAGAGCTTAATAAATATTAATATCGCTCCCGTTTGTTTAAATATTTTAAATCTCCCATTAATTTTATAAATTAAATAATAATGTTTATTTTTAGGGCTGGTAGCGCAGCGGAAGCGCACTCCCTTGGCATGGGAGAGGCCGGGGGTTCAAATCCCCCTCAGTCCACTGTTTTTTCACTTTTCCCTTAATTATAAAAATATAGAATAGAAATACTTAATGTGAATCAATCAAAGAATATACTTTCAAAAATATTTTACGGTGGAGAGGATCCGAAACATTTTGCAATTGGATATTTACACTGGGTAAATAAAAAACCAACTCTAAAATATATTAGGTGCAGCGACATTTCGAACTTTGATAGTAAAGGTGTACACTTTGGAACAAAAACTATACCTTTTCACAGGATAAAGCTGATATTCAAAAAAGACGGTAAAATAATTTTTAAAAAGGATGTAGAAGGGCTTCTTATTTCTATACCTAAAAATCTCTTTATATAGGTTTAATCCCTCCATAGACTGCAAAGTTATAGTATTTCCATAAAACATCTATATCTTTAAATCCAATACTTTTTAGCCAAGATAACTGATCCAAAAGAATTTCGGGCTTATCTTCTTCACGGTGCTTAACAAGCCACGTATCCCCAACTTTTTCACTTGGTAAACTCTTTTCCATGAACTCCTTCCATTTATCTATATATAGATTATTAAGAAAATCACTTGAGCCTAAAATGATATCAGCGTTGTAGAATACCCCTCCTGTTTTCAGAGACCTAAATATTTTCTTATAAAAATTTATTTTATCTGTTTTAGTTTCTAAGTGATGCAGTGCCAAGGAAGATATCACGGCGTCATAGCTCTTCTCAAATTCAAATTTCCTTATGTCTTTTAGATAAAAGGTTACATTTTTATATTTTTTTAACCTAACTTTGGCCTGAGCAATCATATTTTCGGCAAAGTCAAGGCATGTTAAATTAGAGTTGGGAAATCTTTCCTTTATGGCCATTGAAACATAACCTGTTCCACAGCCCAAATCGATTATATCTATTTTTTCACTATCTTTAAATGGTATGGCTGAAACTAGAGCATCGATCATTTGAGGATAACTCGGAACTAATTTTAGAATGATATTGTCAAAGTCTAAAGCCTCTTCTTCGAAGTGTTTTTTTACACCTCTCATAATTATAATTGAACTTACCAATAATTAAACTTAACGCTTTAAAAAAGAAAAAATTATTATTATTTAGTTGACTCTGTAATACCTATCAGAATTATCCCTTCTTTTAGATTGTCTTCTAATGTTCTGAGGGTATCTTCTGGATTCTTGTGAATATCTGTCATTGTTAACTGAAATGCCCATTATTTTTTTAATATAAGGATTTTTTACACTTTCAATTGTAAACGAGGGATAGGTATCAAGAATTTTCGTGAAGTTTTGGTAGTCTCTCTCTGTCAATAGATTAATTACTTTTCCGGACTCGCCCGCTCTTGCAGTTCTACCTATTCTGTGAACATAGTCTTTTGAATCACTTGATATATCGTAGTTATATATGTGAGAAACGTTGCCAATGTGAAGTCCTCTTGCCGCAACATCTGTACATACTAATACGCCTGATTTGGATTCGTTGAACTGTTTGATACTTTTTGTACGCTTGTTTTGTGTCAATCCACCGTGAATTGCAATGGCCTTTATTTTATTTGCCTTAAGATTTTTAACAACATAATCTGTAGTATTTCTAGTGTTACAGAAAATCATTGCAAGTTCTGAACTTTCATTTTGTAAAAGGTGAACAAGAAGTGAGAGTTTCATATTTCGAGGTATATCATAATAAATCTGTTTAAGTTTTTCTGGATCTACCATTCTCTCTGCAGTAACACTAATTGGTTTGATCATGTATTTATTTGCCAATCTTTTTATATCCCTTGAAATTGTCGCAGAAAAGAAAAGAGTTTGTCTGTTTGTTGGGCATTCTCCTATTATTCTCTCAACATCTTCTAAAAATCCCATATCAAGCATTCTATCTGCTTCATCTAATAC
>PWMA01000173.1 GCA_003558335.1 Candidatus Methanofastidiosia archaeon
AATTTTCAAGGTCAAAAGAAGGGTCGTCTTTAAAGGGCCTTATAAAAAGATTTACTTTGAAAACGTTTCCCTCTTCTATAAAATCAATTTTAACTTGGACATCTTCTTTTGTTTTAGAAAACTCTGAAACTAAATCTATATCTGTATTTGAAGAAATGTTACTCTTTAAAATCTCATTTACAAAAAGATCTTTATCTATAAGAGTTTTCCAAGTGTTTGTATAGTAGGAGTTACAACTCTTGCAGTAAGGAACCTTTATTCTAGAAGGAACAGAAAATTGAAAAGATTCCCTTATATAACACTCTCTGCATCTACCGTCCTTTAGTGCATTCTCCTGACCGCAAACAAAACATTTGTCCATAATAAAGATCAGGCAAAAACTGTTTAAATTACTTTTTATAGAAATATTTAAATTTTAACTCTTTGTGCATGGACTGTATTATCGATCTCTAATACGCAACCCTTACTAATAAGATCTTCATTTAAGGCGATTTTTATAATTTCATCGCCCACTAAATTTAAAATAGTTGCATTGCTCATGTGGTCCAATATTTCACCTATCTGACCTTTATTTTTACCATAAAAGGATTTTTTAACGTCTATTTTTATGCCCTTTTCGCCGCAGTGAAAGGTTTTTCCAAGGATATCGACATCACATACTGCAACTATCAGTTCATTTCCTTGATTGTATACGGCATAATAAAATTCCATCTTTTCTACCTAGATTAATCTTATTGTCTCAAGATTTAAAGGAGCTTTTGTTTCTACCCTAAACTTACGGTAAACTGTACTTGCAAAGTCTGTACATTTTGCAGGGTCACCATGTCCAGTTATTATCTTTTCAGGCCTTGGATTTAATCTTTTGATAAATTCCATAAGCTCATTCCTATCAGAGTGGCCAGAAAATCCATCTACTGTGTAAACTTTCATCCTGATATTAATCATTTCATTTTTTCCATTTGCGGCCATTAGTGGAAGTTCAGTCATGCCTTTCTGAACTTTTCTGCCAGGAGAGCCCTCTCCCTGGTAGCTTACAAAGACTATAGAGTTTCTTACATCATCTGCTAAAGCCTTAAAGTATTCAACAGATGGACCTCCAACAAGCATTCCACTTGTTGCAAGTATGATACAAGGTGGGCCTTCAAGTATCTCCTTTCTCCTTTCACTTGTTTTTACATTCTCAAAAGTTTCAGAAAGGAAAGGATTTTTACCTTGGTGAAATATCATTTCTCTTATGTCTTTTGAAAGGTACTCTGGATATGCAGTGTGGATTGCTGTTGCTTCCCATATCATTCCATCAAGATAGATCGGCATTTTTTCTAATGCTCCGCCTTCCATCAACTCTTCAAGGACAAGCATTATCTCTTGAGATCTTCCAACAGAAAGAACAGGTATCAAGACCTTTCCGCCTTGGGATGTTGTGTCATAGATTATTTTTAAAAGATTTTTTTCTGCCTCGCCTCTTGACATCTGAACATCATGAGAACCCCCATAAGTTGATTCAATTATCAAAGACTCAAGACGAGGATATTTAAAGCTGGCCTTTTCTAAAAGTTTTGAGGTATCAAAGTTAAAGTCTCCGGTATAAACAATATTATGGAGTCCGTTTCCAACATGAAGGTGTACCATTGCAGAACCAAGTATGTGGCCAGAATTATGAAAAGTAAGTCTTATATCGGGTGAGATATCCCTAACTTCTTTGTAATCTACCGGTATTGTGTGATGAATGACGCTTTTAACATCCTTTTTTGAATAGGGTACGGGATTATTCTCTTTGGCCGCCACATCTATATAGTCAAGTTGAAGCATTGTCATTAGATCTCTTGTAGGGGGTGTGCAATAAACTGGTCCCTCGTAACCATATTTATAGAGATAAGGGACAAATCCGCAGTGATCAAGATGTGCATGACCTACTATGATTGCATCAAGCTCCTTTGATTCAAGTATATATTTGAACTCAGGTGCATCGAGATGAGGATAAGCTACTCTTGGATCGTTTGTTGCTACGTTTACTCCACAGTCAAGCAAAACTTTAGATTCTGGAGTTTGAATCAAGAGACAAGAACGCCCTACCTCTCTAAATCCTCCTAATAGAGAAAGTCTTATCCAATCGGACCTAACGTCTTGTGATCTATAGATTCTATGGCCTATTTTTTTCAATATGGTTTTTCTCTCATCAGCTTCTTTTTGAAGAGTTGATCTAATGGCTTTTATTGTATCTGATTGTAATGGAGGGCTTCGCCTTACAACTGGTGCCCACCTAACAACCCTTGTGATGTCTCTCAAAGTCTGTCCTGATTTTCCTATAACAAGCCCAGGTTTTTTTGCCTCTATGATAACCTCTGATGCAGATGGATCAAATGTAATGTCTGTGATTTCAGCCTCTTCTGGGACAATGTTTTTAATCTTGTTCACAGCATCTTCTTCTGTAGTAAGGACAGAAACATCAGGTTTGACAATGATCCTTTTTCTCAAATTTTTTGCAAGTTCTTTTACTATTTCACCGTCATCAACTAGCATGCCGGGATTTCTAGTGTATATAACAACCTCTGGACCTTCAAAGTCAATATTTGTAATAACTGCACCTGGAGGTATGTTTTCTGTTACAACTTTTTTAATTTCTTTAAGTATCTCCTCTGAAGACAAAAACTCACCCAATTTTTTATAGAATTTTAGATTAATAATAAAAATAAAAAAGTAGAGAATCAATTCTGATTCAATATACCGACGATATCTTCGTCAGAAAGTTCTCTGTAGCCGTCTTTATCGATTACGGCCATTGAAATGCCATTTCCAGTAGCAAGGTCTCTTTCTATTGCAGCATTTATTGCCTTTGCTGCAAGAGAAGCACCTTCCTCCCAGCCTAGGTTTTCCTTGTATAAAGATTCCAAAACTCCGTATGCCACAAGAGAACCTGAGCCAGTTGAAATAGCGTTATCCTCATTTACCCCGCCAATTGGATCTATGGAGTATGCTGCTGGTTTTTCATCAAATCCAGCTACTACAAGCCATGCTATTAAAGGATAGTACCTCTGGCCATGTAGTATATGTGAGGTTAAAGTTGCAAGTGACTTAGTAGACATCTTTGCGCCATTTTTCATTTTATAGAGATTAACTTCTGCTCTAAGAGATCCAATTAAGCTCTGGATGTCACCAACACTCCCTGCCACTGTTACCCCAATATTATCATCAATTTTGTATACTTTCTTTACATTTTTATGGGCCACTAGATATCCCATTGAAGCCCTTCTATCTGTTGCTAGAACTACAGCGTCTTTGCAAACAATAGCTACTGTAGTAGTGCCTTTTTTAATATCTTCCACTAAATCACCTCAAAATAATTGATTAAAATATAAGAAGTTAACAAATTCTTATATTCTAGAGTTGTATTTAAACCTTTTGGTATTATAATTAAATGCCCCAAAGAGAGTCCTCCTTTCTCTTTATGGTAATAAATTCATCTAATATTTCTTTTTCATCTTCTGTTAGTTCGTTATATATTTCATATTTAAGTTTCTTGTAATCTGGAAGCGGAATATTAACATACAATATTTCTCCTTCCTTGATCTGTCTTCCAACTGTAGGCCCCTCTATAGCACACGCAACTTCCTTTCCTTGTAAGGCCTCTTTTAAGAAGTCATTTTTGTCTTTTAGGGTTTTAACTACTCCAATGTTTCTGCTATCGTCTTTGATTAGAGAGACTCCATTTTTGATTCTTCCTCGCAATACTTTGACTCCAACAATTGCTGGTTTAGCTACTCTAAAGACGTGATGTGGCATAATTTCTATTTTTCCCGGTCTTGTTACTCCCTCAAACTTCTTTTTCTTTTCTGCTTCAAGTTGTTGCTTTTTCCAGTCTTCATAATCTTCTATTAGCTTGTAAATAATCTCACTTTCAAAAAGTTTAATCTCTTCTTTTGTTGCTATCTCTCTTGCATCTGGGAAAACTTTAGAATTAAAGGCAAAAACTACGGCAGAAATGCTATCTTCCATTTTAACTGATTTGGCTTCAATTATATCCTGTTTTGTGACGTCACCTATGTCTGCCCTTCTAATGTTGATACCAAGCTCCCTTAGCTCCATCACAATTGCCTCAAGGCTTCCAAGAGTATCTGTCTTGATTATGACGCCAGAGCTATTGTTTTCTATCTTGATAGATTTAATTTCCTTTGAGAGTTCTTTTTTAGTCTGCTCTACATCCTTTGTTACGTAAACTGGAGACCCTGCAAGCGCCCTTTCAAGTTCTGGGGCAGATATCTTTATACCTGCTGCGGCAAATTGAGATTCAATTGACTCAAACTTTTTCCTTGGATCCCTTATCTCATCCAATGATTTTGGTTTTAATAGGGCTCTTATGCTTGTAGAGTATATGCCATCCTTTCCTCCAAAGACTATATTGTCCTTTTTCCTCATGACGCCATCATAGATTATAACATCAACTGTTGTACCAAGTCCTTTTTCTTCCTTTACCTCTAAAATAGTGCCCTTTCCTGGATCATTCTCATCTATTTCTAGCTTCTCTTTTAAAAATTTCTGAGAAAGGCCTGCTATCAAGAGAAGTAGGTCAGGGACTCCCATACCTGTTATAGCAGATATAGGGACCATTGCAATCTTTTTTGTGTAGTCTGTGATTTTATCGTATACCTCGCAATCAAAGCCTTGCTCATACATCTTTGCCTGAAAATTCCAGATTTTTTGATCAAGCATTGACTTTACATTTTCATTTTGCTCGGATATAACAGTTTTAAAGGAAGCTTTAGGAACTGACTTAAATCCATTAATCCTATCAATCTTATTTAAAGCCATGACAAAAGGAGTCTTGTAGTTTTTAAGGATATTTATACTTTCAAGAGTTTGGGGTTGGAGCCCTTCATTTATGTCAACAATTAAAACAGCCAGATCGGAAAGAGAGCCGCCCCTCGACCTAAGATTTGTGAAGGCTTTGTGCCCAGGGGTATCAATAAATAGCAATCCTGGGATCTTAATTCCCCATTTGTCAAAGTCCTTTCCACAGATAGCCTTAACAGTATCAATTGGAACTTCAGTGGCACCTATGTGTTGCGTTATCCCTCCAGCCTCTCTAGAAGCTACGGCACTACCTCTAATGTGGTCTAATAGGGATGTCTTTCCATGATCTACATGGCCCAGCACAGAAATTATTGGCTGCCTTATCATTTTAACAACTTATTTACTATATTCAAAGATTTCTTCATCGCTAAAGAATATTGAAATTTCTCTCTTTGCACTTTCAGGAGAGTCAGAAGCATGTATTACATTAAATATGTCGTTTCCTTTTTTGTACCCAAAATCTCCTCTTATGCTACCTGGAGCAGCTTTATGCGGGTCAGTTGCGCCACAAAGTGTTCTTATCACAGTTATAGCGTCTTCTCCCTCAACGACTCCAAGAATTACTGGACAAGAAGTTATATAGCTAATAAGACCTCCATAAAAAGGTTTTTCTTTGTGCTCGGCATAATGTGTTCCAGCCTTGTCTTTAGAGATCCATTCCATCTTTAAAGCAGATATCTTTAGTCCTTTCGATTCAATTCTGGACAAAACGTTGCCAATGTTTGACCTCATTACTGCATCAGGTTTTAAAATAATTAAAGTTCTTTCGCTCATATTAAACACCTATTAAAAAAATATATAATAAAATTATTTTTTAGTTCTAAGGGTCTTTTCCTTTTTGTACTCTTCAGTCCATCTGACTTTTCTTGATTTCCTGCCCAAGCTGAGCATATTTTTTTCGCACTTGCGAGTACAAAAGTTAAAGGCAACACCATCTTTTCTCACGAAAATAAGGCCTGTTCCAGGAGCGATTTCATCTCCACAAAAAGAACAGTTAACTTTTCTTGGCATAGTCTCACCTTGGTGTCTTTATCTCCTTTGCCTCTCTTTCAGATTCTTTAAGGACGACTATATCTCCGATCCTAACTGGACCTCTTAGATTTCTCGTGATTACTCTGTCTTTGTCCATTCCATCAAGTACCTTAACCCTTACCTGGAATATGTCACCTGTTACACCGGTCCTAACTACAATCTCTAAAACTTCTGCCGGTATTCCTTTATCATAATCGGCCATTGAATCACTTTCTAAGTTCTTTTACCTTAACGATGATATCATCAATAAGATCCTTAGCCTTTCCTTCTTTTATTACTGCAACGGCTGCTGTTGATACATCAATTCCTATGGCTGCACCAAGTTCATCCTTTCTTGGGACATAGATATAGGGTATCTCCTTTTCATCACAAAGAAGTGGTATATGTGCTATAATCTCTTCTGGTGTGATATCCTCTGCTAGATATACTAGCTTTGCAATTCCTCTTTCAACAGCTTTTGTTGTTTCGTTTGCTCCTTTTTTTAATTTTCCTGTGTCCCTTACCATCTCAAGAGATTCGTAAGACTTGTTTGCTAACTCTTCTGGGACTTTAAATTTAACATAAATTGCCATTTAAACACCTCATTCCTCAAAACATATAGTTTTTCATCAGTCGGCTAATATTAAGAATAGCCAAGAATATATAAAGGCCGGCGGCGTTGTGATGTTCCCACCACTGGCAGTACAGATCACGACGCAGAGAGGCTTAACTTCTGGGTTCGGGATGAGTCCAGGTGTATCACTCCCGCTGTGGCCGCCGTACCATTCCAAAATAATTATAGTTGGTATTTAAAGCTTTCTATAGATTACATGTGTTTGAAAATTTTAGAATTTTAAGTTATTAAAAAATTTAAGAAAAAGAAGTGATACATTATACTTTTAAATATAGTTTTTTTTTATCCCTAATAATGAACGGTATTCCAAATTTTTTTTCTGTATTAGGTGTTGTTTTTGTAATTCTTCTTGTTGTTTTTGTAATTCTCCTTTTAATTGCAACGATTCTTATATATAGCATAGTAAAAAAACAGAAGATAATCTTCCCCAGGGCAACTCTATTTCTATTAGATACCTTATACTTTCCCATTAAGAGACTTGTAGTATACTTAAATATGGACAAAAGTGTAGTTGACAAGATACAGATAGAGGTTAGGAATGTTATTTTAAAAAATGAATATTTTTCTTCTGATATAAAAAATAGGATAGTTGTTTTTCCATATTGTCTAAGGTCTATAGAATGCAAAGCTAGAGTTAGTCCTGAGTTAGGAGTAAAATGCGTTAAATGTGGAAAATGTAAGATAGGGGATTTTAAAAAAATATGTGATGAGAACTCAATTAAAGTATTTATTGCGCCAGGCGGATCTTTTGTGAAAAGAGTATTAAAAAAATATCCAAAATCATCTGTTTTACTTGTTGCGTGTTACGCTGAGCTAAACGAGATGATGAGAATACTCTCATCTAAGAGGATACCAGAGTATGGGATACTTTTAGATAAAGTAGGATGTATAGAAACAGATGTTGATATGGAAAATGTAAAAGAAATGTTGTTTGAGGCACACTGATGGCAAATATATTTGAGATTCTTGGAATAATATTGACAGTTTTATTCTTTATCTTAGTTTTAGTTTTAGCTATTACAATGTTATTGATATTGTACTCTGTAAAAACAAAAAAGGTCTTGTTTCCCAAATTTATACTTTTTGTCCTTGATTTTCTCTACAATCCTCTAAAGTTAGTTACTGAGAAAATTGGAGTGAATAAAGGATATATTGACATGGTATCAAATGACATGCGAAACTTCATTAATTACAAGTCACTTTCAAAAATCCCTTTTGAAGATAGGATAGTTCTTCTTCCACAATGCCTTAGAAAAAGAGATTGTCCGGCAAGGTTAGACTCAATAAAAGGATTTCAATGCACTAAATGTGGAAGGTGTGGAGTAGGGGACATAATGAAATTCTGTGATGAAAAAAATATAAAAGTTTTTATTGTTCCTGGAGGATCTTTTGTAAAAAAGGTAATTAAGCTATCACGGCCTAAAGCAATAATTGGAGTTGGATGTCATATAGAACTTAGAGAAGCAAGTCTTGTATTAGAATACCTTAAGGTTCCAGGTAGAGGCATAAACCTTGAAAAGGACGGGTGTATAGAAACTAAAGTAAATTATGAAAAGGTAAAAAAAGCTATAATAATCTCTGATGATTAAAAAACCTTTTGTCCACAAAACCTGCAGAACTTTACTCCAGGCTCTAAAGTTTTTTCGCAACTTGGACAATTTATATCTGCACTTACATTACCTTCATCTACTGGAGCTTTTGTTTGAGATTTTCCTTGAATAGGTCCAAATGGACTTTCTCTAGAATCAAGGCCTAGTTTCTCAGTCATTATATCTCTTGCAGCTTTGACGACAATGTTAGATACATCATTCTCAACTCTCTTCTTAACCTCAGCTAAGACCTGATTTTTTCCATCTTCACCCAATAGTTTTACAAAATCTGGTATTTTAACTTCTAGCTCAAATGTATCCTCCATAAGATCACATATTTTTTCTGTTTTAAACATTTAATAAATCTTATGGTTTAAAATTTCATTTTTGATTTTAGATAGATCAATCATACCAACATCTGGAAAATTATAGAGATTTCCTTTGGACGATTCATTATAAAAGGGCCTATCACAGAATGGACATCCTTTTGTAACAAAAATATCTTTTCTTAAGATAGAACAATCTCTTTCTTGATACTCTATAATTCCCTTATCAAAAGAAAAGTCATCAAATCTTTTGATATCGTTAGATATCAAATAGTGAGCAAACTGTAACCTCCTATAACTTGAAAAATCTAGAGAGTTATAGTTTTCACAATCTGTCCCTTTGATTGGAGTAAAAGCAAATAAAGAAGGATAGACTCCCATATCAAAAAGCTTTTGAAATATTGAGACTGTATCCTCTTCTGTTTCTCCCAACCCAGAGATTATATGGCATATGACATTTAAATCTCCAAAAATCTCTGAAGCTTTTTTTAGTCCGCTCCAGGTTTTGTTCCAGCTATAATATGGTTTTAGTTTTTTAAAGATGTCTTTTCTTGCACAGTCTAGACCTATACCTATTTTATCTACATAACCGTACAGATCTTCTATCTCACCGTAATTCTTTAGGGAAAGAGATGCTGAAACTGGAATGTTTCCGGAAAATTTAGAGAGTATTCCTTTTAACTCATTGACAAAATTTTCAGAGTTAACAGTTTGTATGCAGACTCTTTTGAAACTTGATTCAATTTTAGAAATTGATTTATCCAAATCAAAACTGTACCAAGGCACTCTAGAAAGCTTTGATTCATCTTTTGATTTTATGCAAAAAAGGCAACCAGCTGTGCATATGCCCTCCACCATTAAATAGCATGTTTTTTGATCTACAAGAGGCGCCCCTTTTTTAAGGCCTATTTTAGCTGCCGATCCCAAAGAGAATAAAACATTCATGATAATCATTATTATAGTATTGTTTAACAATAATACCGAAAGATTTATATACTAATGCAACAACAATAGTATAGAATTATGAGCATTATTGATTAATAGTGATGCTCATCTTTTTCCTCCATTTTCCCGAAGGGGGGCCTTAAAAAGCCCCCCTAAACAATCTTATCCGTATATTCTTTCCATTCTTCTTTTCCGAATCTTTTTTCCATTCTTTCAAATTCAGATAGAAATGCAGATTCTAAATCAACGTCAAACGAGTTTGCAAGTTGCATCAAAAGAGAGAGTATCTGGCCAAACTCTCGCTTAAGATTTTCATAATCTGTGCCTTTATCGTTTCCCATGCCTCCTTTTTTATAGCCTTCTTTGTAAAGTATATACTCGCCAACTTCAGATAGCTCCTCATAAAGATGAATCAACACAAGCGACGGAGGAAACTTGTCCCATCCGCGCTC
>PWMA01000018.1 GCA_003558335.1 Candidatus Methanofastidiosia archaeon
AAAACTCTTGCTAGAAAGGCAAGAGTTTTTAGAAAATTTGCTAGCAAGTGTAAAATAAGGGGCAAAAGGTCCTTTATATTTGCATTGGTCTGTAATTATTCAACCATGCATTTAACAATGAAAAATAGAGAATACTATATCAGGTCTTTATAGGCTTTTAAGATATCAACATCTCTTAAAATTCCTGCAAGTGATTTATCGTCCTCAATTATTGCCACATATCTTGTTTGTTCTTTTTGCATTTTTTCAATGGCTTTAGAGATGTTAAGATTTTGGTTGATTTTAGAATACTCTTTTTTCAAATAGTTTGAAACTGGATTTCCAGGTAGATAAAAGTTACTTGTTCCAATCAGAACAGAAGACTTCCAGTTCCAATCCCAGTCGTCGCCAGACTCTCCCTTTGAAGAATCTGATTCTGTGACTCCACTAATTATCTCTCCGGCATTTATCATATCACTATCATCCACCAAACCTATAAATTTTCCTTTATCGTCTAAGACCCCAAGAAAAGAGACTTTAAAGTTTAACATTACTTTGGAGGCTATGTATGCCGGTGTTTTTTCCCAAACGCTCATGAAAGAATTTTGATCAATTAGCCCAGATACAGTTTTTTTTATTTTATGACTTTCGCTTATTAGAGGGAGTATATCTCTTAAAGAAACGATGCCAATAACTTTTTCATTTTCAATTACAGGAAGGTAGTAGTAATCGCCGCTTAAAAAAATCGATGCCGCCTTCTCAATGCTATCTTTTTTATCAATTGAAGGGATGTCTCTTCTCATAAGCAAGGCTAGCTGCTCTTCTTCAGGTTTGGAAAGAATATCATTTATAGAAATAATGCCGAGAAATGTTTCTGTTCCCTCCTTTAAGGCTATTAGCTCAGATATATTATTGGCCTTCATTGCCTCAATTGCAACAGCCCTATCACCTGGTATACTAAATTTTATGAAATCTCTTTTTATGATACCATCTAAACTCATTTTGCTCCCTCATACGATAAATTTATATAATGAATAAACTTTTCCTAGTTAGTGATATAATGGCAAAGAGGAAACCGCAGCAAGTCGGGGGGGCAATGCCAGCAACAGGTGCTGGGCTCATCAGATATTTCGATGAAGACGAAGGCGGATTAAAAGTCCCTCCTGAAGGAATAGTCGTTATTTGTGTCCTTGTTATTATTTTAGGATTGGCACTACAGATTGTTGGTCCAGAACTCTTAGGATTTTAATAAAATTTATTCATAATCCTCTTTTCTATATTCTTTACTAAATCTTTTGAATGGATTTTCTTTGCTTAAATTACTTGTCTCTTCTCTTTCAGCATCATCTGAGCAATAATCAGATGAAGTTTCTTCTTCGCCCTCTAAGTTCTCTTCTTCACCAAAAAGAGCAAAATCTTCCATGATGTCATCGAATTTGTTCTGTTTTTCTTCGTCAAGCGTTTCTTCAATTTCATTTTCAAATGATTGGAAGGGAAACTCACTACCTATAATTTCAGAAGACTCAGGCAAGCTTTCGGGGGTTTCGTCTTCTTTAAATCCTTCATCTTTTTTAATAAATCTCTTAGAAGCCTCTAGCTCTCCTTCTAATTTTGCACATTTAAACCTTAGTTCATTGAAATCCTCTTCCATTTTGTGCATTGTACTAAGTTTTGATTCAAGCTCAGATTTGTCTTCTTTTAAGACTTTTAATTTTCTCAAGGAGTTTTCAAGCTCGTCATTTACCTCGTTCAATTTTATTTTTAGACTATCGTTTTCAGCTTTGTACATCTTAGCTTTTTTTATTTCTTCCAGTGGAGGAAGTTTTCCTTTAGAGATTATTATGCAGTCTTTTCCAACAGAGACAATTTCGTCTGCTACCATCGTTATCTTAGTTTCAAATCTCAAAAGTTTTGCTTCTGAACGGGAAAGGCCATATGTTTCAGCAGTTTGTCCTAGTTTCATGTGTATGAGTATTTTACCCTCTGACATCTCAATGTCAACATTCTTTACATATCCTTTTATTGTGCCAGATATATCTACCAATAGTTTGTTAGTAAACTGGCCTTCAGCGCCTGATATTACATTCATAAAATCCCTCTTTTTATAGTTAAAATATAATAGTTATTGGCAGATATATTATTTAAACTTATGGTTTAATTTGCTAAAATTCACTTATTTTAGTTTGTTTTAAATCCCTTTCTTCGTAATAGTCTCCAAAGACTATAGATTCAGAAATCTTTTCACCAAGCGCCTTTTTGATCAAGGGGAGATTGTCACTATTAACCATATCTTTGCTTTTGATCCCTTCTTTGTACAATCTTCTGGCCCTAACGCGCCCGATTCCTTTAATTTCAAGAAGGTCTATTAACTCTTCTTTGGCACCATATTTTACCCTAGTTCTCAAAATCTTTATTTTAGATGTATCTCTTCTAAAGATTCCGCTTATCCTTTCAAATGAATATAAAAGCCAGTCCATATTTTCTTTTAGCCTTTGTAGATCTCCTTCGCCAATGCCATACTTTAAGACCAAAAGATCCTCCTTTTCTTCATTTATCCAATCATGGAAAAGCATGGCAGTTTTAAATTGAGATATAAAAAACTCAAAATCAGCTTCTTCATAGAATGGATCTGGTATGTCTTGAATTATCATTTCCCAAAAATCATAAAGCGTTTCATGATAAGTTTCAAACTCTTTTTTTCTTAAGTAAAGAGTTGGCATGTCGGGAGTGGAGCATAGCAAATGAAGAATGCCTATATCGCTATATTTGTCCTTTAGTATTCCATCTCGCATTATGATTGCAGATTTAGGATCAATATAAAGCTTTGAAACAACCTTTCCCAACGGTGTTGCAGAAAAATCCTTTTCTAGAAAGCCGTTTTCTATCAAAAAGTCAAGTGATCCATCTATCAAAGGAACAATTAGTTCTGGATCCTCTTTAAAGGCATAAAAAGTTCCTTTAAAAAAATTACGCAATGCGTCTCTGTCGTTTACAAACTCTGATGCTATAAGGGAGAGGACGTGAGTTCTAAGGCCCCCTTCAGTTGCAAGCTTTGAGGATATCGGAAGCGGCTCAGATTTTATGTACTCTTGAAATAAAAAATCTTTTTCCTCTTCCCTTTTTGCAATTAATATAGCTTCTCCAAAAGAATCATATTTTGGCCTTCCGGCCCTTCCCATCATTTGAGTAACTTCAATTCTAGGTATCCTTATAGATCCATAGTTTGAATCAAATCTAAAATAATCTTTTATTATTACCCTTCTTGCAGGTAGATTTATTCCTGCAGCAAGGGTGGGCGTTGCTATTATTACCTTTATATCATTTGCAATGAAAAAATCTTCGACCTTTTTTCTATCTTCATACAATAGTCCTGCATGATGGAACGCAACTCCGCGTCTAAATAATTTTTCCAGTTTTTTTCCTGATGTGGTATCTGAAAACCCCGCTTCAGTATTGATTACAGAAAACTCCTTTGATATCTTTTCAGCTGTTGATTCAGAAGATCTTCTGCTATTAACAAATACCAAAGTCTGTCCGCCGTCATTTATGGAATCTTTCGATAAAAGACAAACTGCGTTTTCTGAAGCTCCTATATACTTCTCTTGATCTTCAAAGATTATTTTTTCATTTACAAATACACCCTTGATTAAAGGAACAGGTCTCCATTCAGATTTAACAAGAAACGCGTTTAGCCATGATGCTATTTCGCTAGCGTTTGAGATTGTAGCAGAAAGACCAATTATTCTTTTGTCTGATAGTTTTGAAACAACTATCTCTAGAGTTGGGCCTCTATTTGAAGAGTCGATTAAATGTATCTCATCGTAAACTACAAGTTTAAAGTCATCAAAAAAATTGGTATCGTTTCTTAAAAGTGAGTCACAGCGCTCCACTGTCAAAATTAATACAGAGTACCGCTTTAAAGTATAGTCAAGGTGATCATAATCGCTTGTAGAAATACCTACATTAAAACCAAATTCTTTGAACTCCTTGTATTTTTCATCGGCCAATGCCCTTAGTGGAACGACATAAATTGCTTTTTTTTCTTCATTTATTGTTTTTAGTATTGCCATCATGGCCATCAAGGTTTTGCCGGATGCTGTGGGAACTGCAAGAATAATGTTATTTTCTGATAGAAGACCTTTCTTAATTGCTTCTTCTTGAGGCGGATACAGCTTGCTATAGCCTTTTGATTTAAAAAGTTGAATATCCTCATCTTTTAGTGGAAGATCTTCTATATTCATAGAAAACCTTAAAATTTGCTCATTTATTAAATTAATGAAGGTGTTTTAATGCTTAGTGCTAAAGATTATGAGATATTTGAGATCATAGATATTAAAGCTCGAGAGGTTCTTGATTCTCGAGGAAATCCCACAATTGAAACAGAAATAATAACTGGAGAGGGTTATGGATCTGCTATAGTTCCTTCAGGCGCTTCAACAGGCAAACATGAGGCTTTAGAGCTTAGAGACAAAAATGAACGTTACAGTGGGAAGGGAGTTTTAAACGCTGTTAGAAATGTTAACGAGAACATTACTCCCTTGCTTATAGGTATGGACATTAGAAAGCAGAAAGAGATAGATAGAGTAATGATAGAAGAAGATGGAACGGAAAATAAAAGCAATTTTGGCGCAAACGCTATACTATCTGTTTCGCTTGCAGCTGCAAGATGTGCTGCTGACACACTTAATACCCCTTTATACCAATACATTGGAGGATTAAACACGTATGTGCTACCTGTTCCTATGATGAATGTCATAAACGGGGGAGAACACGCCGGAAACGAACTTGACTTCCAAGAGTTTATGATAATGCCGGTTGGTGCAAAATCTTTTTCAGAAGCTGTGAGAATCTGTGCTGAGACCTACCATCTGATGAAAAAAATAATAGAAAAAAAGTATGGAAAAGGCTCAACTAATGTGGGGGATGAAGGCGGGTATGCTCCTCCAATGAAAGAGATATCAGAACCTCTTGAAGTGATTATGACAGCCCTTGAAGAGCTTTCTTACAAAGATGTGGTAAAAATTGCCTTGGATACCGCATCTTCTTCATTCTATGATGAAAAGTCAAAAGCCTACAATGCGATGGGGAAAAAAATGAGCTCTGGAGATCTTATAGATCTATTTGCCGATGTATGCTCAAAATATCCTATTATTTCTTTAGAAGATCCTATGGCAGAAGACGACTTTGAAGGATTTATAGAAATAACAAAAAGATTGGGCAAGAATATACAGATAGTTGGTGACGATAACTTTGTTACAAATAGAAACAAGCTTTCTAAAGGCATCAAAAATGGAGCATGCAACTCTCTACTATTAAAGGTAAATCAGATTGGATCACTAACAGAAGCTATAGATACCGCAAATCTAGCATACAGAAACGGTTATTCTGTTGTTGTAAGTCACAGAAGTGGAGACACAGAAGACACCATGATAGCAGACATAGCTGTGTGACTTTCATCTGGACAAATAAAAACAGGGGCACCTTCCAGAAGTGAACGGTGTGCAAAATACAATAGACTATTAAGAATAGAAGAGTATCTTGGAGAAAGTGCACTTTACGCTGGAAAAAACTTTAGAATACCGTTTTAAGCCGAGGTAGTCTAGCCAGGTAAGGCGGCGGTCTCGAAAACCGCTGGTGCTCGCCACCACAAGGGTTCAAATCCCTTCCTCGGCGCCTTCTCTTTTTTATATTATTTCGATTATTCTAGTAAATAATCTTTTAAATGAACATTGATTTAATATTACAATGGAATCCCTTAATTTAGATGAAATTGATAAAAAAATATTGAACGCATTACAAGATAGCTCAGATATTAGCTTTGAGTCTTTAGGAAAAGAGCTTGGGGTCTCAAAATCAACGATACATTATAGGGTAATGAATCTAAAGGAGAGAGGGATTATAAAAAAATTTGCTGCAATAGTTGATCCAGAAAAAGTCGGGATGGGCCTTCTTGCAGTTTCTCTAATAAGGGCACATTACAGTCCAGGGTATGTCGAATATATTGGGAACAAACTTAAAAATATTCCTGGTGTTTGGGGTGTCTATTTTCTTATAGGAGAGCACGATTTTGTTGTTTTAATACGGGCAAAAGATAAGGACGATCTAAACAGAATAGTTGAAACTTTGATATCAATGAAGGAGATTGAAAGATCTAATACTCACGTTATAATAAAAAAGATAAAAGAAGATATCCGAGTTGATATCTAAAAAAAATAATTTAAAAAAGAATAGATAAATAATTAACCTTCTTCAGGCCAGAATCTTTCTGTGATTATCTTATCTTGAGTATAGAAGTTAATAACAGCTTTTCCTTGAGCTTTTATGTCTGCATACTGGGAGTCTTTCATTCCGCCGAAAGGTAAAAATGCTACCGGTGCAGGTATACCTATATTTACCCCTATCATCCCAGATTCTGCTTCCAATTTGAATTTTCTAGCCCAATATCCATTTTGAGTGTAGATTGATGCCCCGTTACCATACTGGTGTCTGTTTATTATTCCTATTGCATGATCAAGATTATCTGCTTTCATTATGCATACTACTGGCCCAAATATTTCGGTCTTATGAATTTCCATGCCTTCTTTTACATCTGCAAATATTGTGGGCCCTATGAAATAACCGTTTTCGTTTCCAGGGACTTTTATCCCCCTTCCATCCATCAATAATTTGGCACCTTCTTTTACTCCCACATCGATCATTTTATTGACAAAGTCAAATGCTTTTTTCGAGATAACTGGCCCCATTAAGTTTCCCTCTTCAGAGTATTTTGGATCCAAGGGATCGGCTACTACAACAGTTTTTGCCTCTTCTGTAAATTTATCACAGATTGTGTTATACATATTATCGCCTACAGCTACAAGAACAGATGACGCCATGCATCTCTGTCCAGCACATCCAAAACATGAAGTTAACATGTTTCGTACAACATCGTCAACCTTGGCATCAGGCATTGCAACAAGGTGATTTTTAGCAGCCCCCATTGCTTGAAATCGGGTATTGGTCTTTGCACATTTTTCTGCAACTATCTTACAAACATTTGTAGAACCTACCAATGAAAATCCTTTAACTTTTGGATTTTCTATGAAGGCGTCTGCAACATGTCTGTCCCCGTTTACGATATTGAAGACCCCAGGAGGTAATCCAATTTTGTCAATGTATTCAGTTATCTTGATCATTGTGCCCGGTACCTGTTTTGATGGCTTTACAACTACTGTGTTGCCTGTTGCTATTGCATATGGTATAAACCAAAAAGGAACCATTGCAGGAAAGTTGAAAGGTGCTACAACTGAAAAAACGCCCATTGGGAGTCTTAAAACTTCTCCATCTATACCATAAGATGATCCTATTAGTTTATCACCTTGTTGAAGCATTGGCATTCCGCAAGCAACTTCTATATTTTCAAAACATCTTTTCATTTCTGCCCTAGCGTCAGGGAGTGACTTTCCCATCTCTTCTACAAGTATTCTAGATATTTCTTCTTCGTTTTCCATCAAGAGGTCCCTTAGCTTAAACAAAGGTTTTGCCCTTCTTGGAACAGGAGTCTGACTCCAAGTTTTAAAGGCCTCATGGGCTATATCAATTGCCCTATCAGTTTCAGCTTTAGTTGAAAGAGGAACTTTTGCTATAACTTTCCCAGTACTTGGGTTATCTACATCAGTGTAGCCGCTATTTTCAGGCTCTACCCATTTTCCGTTAACATAGTTTTTGTAAACTTTCACATCCATTTAACTGCCTCCACATTTAAAAATAATATTTGGAACTAATCTAAATATTCACAATTGAATTTGATTTATATTCAGCTCTTTTATAAAACTTTCTATGTTTATTTCTTTTTGCAGAACACCTCAACTTTAGTTTTTGAATATATATTTAAAAGTATTGGTGTTTATTTAATGATTTTTTTAACTTCAATTTAGAGTGTATATAATTTTTTTAAAGGCTTTAGTTAACTTTTATGTTTTTAGAACAATATCCAATAATTATGGTATATTAAAGTATTTTTTTTTAATTTTTTAATCAATGTTAGAAAAACTTATAAAGGAATCGAAAATATGTCAGTAGTCTTTGTAACACCTAATCCAAAGGAGGGACTATTGATGGTGAACTCAGGAGAAAAATCCCTTGATTGCGTGCTAAACGAGTTTAGAAGATTTTATCCTCCAACAGAATTTAAAAAGAAAGCCCGTGTGACTAGCAAGGAAATATTTGAAAAAGCTAAAGAAAATCCAGAAAAATTTTGGGAAGAGTATGCCAATGAGTTAGATTGGTATAAAAAATGGGACAAAGTTCTGGAGTGGAATCCCCCATATTCAAAATGGTTTGTTAATGGAAAATTAAACGTGTCATATAACTGTGTGGACAGACACATCCAAAATGGTATCAGAAACAAGGCAGCAATTATCTGGGAAGGTGAACCAGGTGACACGAAAACGCTAACTTACTGGGATCTATACAGAGAAGTAAACAGATTTGCTAATGCTTTGAAAAAACTTGGAATCGAAAAAGGTGATAGAGTAGCTATTTACATGCCGATGATACCTGAAGCTGTTGTTGCAATGCTTGCATGTACCAGGATTGGAGCCATACATATGGTGGTATTTGGAGGCTTTAGCTCTGAATCTTTAAGGGACAGGATAAACGATTGCAAGGCAAAGTTATTGATTACTTCAGATGGTGGTTACAGGAGAGGTAGCTTAATCCCATTAAAACATGATTCTGATTACGCCATCAAAGACACACCTTCTATTGAAAATGTATTAATAATAAAAAGAGGGGAGTTCCCCCTTAGGATCAAAAAAGGTAGAGATATCTGGTGGCACGATTTAAAAGATGAAGTTGATTCTTATTGTGAGCCAGAACCTATGGATTCAGATGACAGCTTGTTTATACTATATACATCAGGAACAACTGGAAAACCCAAAGGAATTGTCCACTCTACAGGAGGATACCTCACTGGAACATATACAACGGCAAAATTAATATTTGACATGAAAGAGCAGGACGTTTTTTGGTGCACTGCAGATATTGGGTGGATAACTGGTCACAGTTATATAGTATATGGCCCTCTTGCGGTGGGCGCTACTATTTTTATGTACGAGGGAGCTCCTGACTGGCCAGAGATGGGCAGATACTGGGAACTTATAGATAAATACGGAATTACTATTTTATATACAGCGCCTACAGCTATTAGAGCTTTTATGAAGGCTGGCACAGAGTTACTAAAACCCTACTCTCTAGAAACCTTAAGACTTTTGGGAAGTGTTGGAGAACCTATAAACCCAGAAGCCTGGATATGGTACTATACCAATATAGGAAAGAAAAAATGTCCTATAGTTGATACCTGGTGGCAGACTGAAACAGGCATGATAATGATAGCTACACTTCCTGGATACCATACAATGAAACCTGGGCATGCTGGATTTGCTTTCCCTGGAGTATCATTGGATATATTGAATGAATCTGGGGAACCTGTTGATTGTGATGAAGGAGGATATCTTGTCCTAAAAAAACCTTGGCCTTCTATGTTGAAAGGAATATACCAAGATGAAGAAAAATATCTTGAAAAATACTGGGGCAAATGGGATGGAAAGTACTACTTTACAGGTGATGGTGCAAGAAGAGATCGAGAAGGCTATTTGATGCTTCTTGGAAGAGTAGATGATGTTCTTTCTATTGCA
>PWMA01000114.1 GCA_003558335.1 Candidatus Methanofastidiosia archaeon
AAGACCTGGATAATCTTTTTGAAATTATAAATAATTACAAAATTGACAGAGTTACTTTTTATTCTTTAAACCCTCACAAAGGAACAATCTTTCAAAGCTCTAGCCCTCCTCCTTCATTATATTATCTGGATATTGTATCTGAAACAAGAATAATGTTTCCAAAGCTCGAAATTCTCACAGGTATCGGTTCAGATAGGATAAATCTTGTTGGACCTCTTTTAATGGCTGGGTCAAACGGGATAACAAAATTTTCTTGGAAAAAATTTTTTGGTACAAAACTTGGTAGAATCCTAACTTCAGAAATAAAGGAGTTTGAAAAAATGTCAAAAAGAAAATTCAAAGGGAGCATGACCGAATTATCACTACTTCAAAAAAAGTTAGAATTTCCTAAAAGTCCTATATATAAAAATGAAATAGTTGAAAGAGAGATACTTAAAGATTCTAAAAAAATAGAGGAAAGGATTGAATCTTATATTTCAGAAATAGTAAAAATTAATAAATTTTAGTTTGTTTGATTATATTAGCATTATTTTTTAAAATATAGATTTTCTTTTAAAAACGGTATGAGGGCTAGTTTAATTCCAGGGATATATAGATCCTTTCTTTTTACAATTCCATCTGTTAGAAATCCAACTGCGCCTTCTTTTCTTTTAATATTAGGATCCCCTGTAACTTCGCCCATTATATCTCCAAGTTCAATGCCTTCTAAGAGTTTGTCTTTAGCATCATCCCATAGTTCAAACATTGGTGAGGTTCCAAATCCTACATTGCCATTTCGATTCATTATGCAAACTATTCCAACGCCAAACCACTTTGAATAAATATTAAAGGCCCCTCCTTCAATGCCAACAAAATAAGAAGCGCCTATATCTGCTTTCTCATCTAATTTTATAAGAACTTTTGCACGTTGCTCTGCACCTTCAAAGGTTTCTTCATCAAGTGGTTGATCGGAGACAGAGCTATCAACATCGACTCCTTCAACCACTACATCCTCAAAATAGGCTGAAAAGGCCTCTTTTGCAGCAGCTAGCTTAACAGGGTTATTGGAACCTACTAGGATTTTCATTACTGAAAATATTTTTACAGTACTTATATACTTTCTGATTGTTTAAACGATTCACGAAACATTTAAAAACTCCTTGGCGTTCATTTGTCTATCTTATGGAATGTGGATTCAAGTGAAATGCTTGCCGAACCGTAAGGAGGGATTTATTTGGGATATTATAAATACATGGAAGAGGCTTGGAAAAAGCCTAAAGAAGGATATACAAAAGAACTTTGGACAGAGAGATTAATCAAATGGAGAAAGGAACCGACCGCTGTAAAGATTGAAAAACCTACAAGAATAGATAGAGCGAGAAAACTAGGATACAAAGCAAAAAAAGGATTTGTTGTTGTTAGAACAAAGGTTCCAAGAGGGGGAAGAAAAAGGCCTATGATAAAAGGAGGCAGAAGGCCTGCAACTAAAGGTATAGTTAGATATTCTCCAAAAAAGAGTCTGAAATGGATTGCAGAAGAGAGAGTTCAAAGAAAGTATCCAAATCTTGAAGTATTAAATTCATACTGGGTTGCAGAGGATGGACAACGGATCTTTTATGAAGTTATATTAGTTGACCCATTTGCTCCTTAGATATTTGCAGACCCAAGAATTAATTGGATATGTGAAAGACAGCATAAGAGAAGAGTATATAGAGGTTTAACATCTTCAGGGAAGAGATCTAGAGGTCTTAGAAACAAAGGGAAGGGTGCTGAGAAATTAAGGCCTTCACTTAAAGCACGAGGTAACAGAGGTAAGTAAGGTTGAACCCTTTTGGTATTGCATGGATACATCTAGAAACATTCTCACATGCTACTGAAGACATAGAGAAAGTAAAAACTTTACTTTCCAAATTTTTTTCTTTTGAGATTTCTTTTATTGAAAAACAAACTCGCGGACATTTCGGCAATGAAATAACAATTATTAGTGTTAAATTTTCTAAGAATAAAGATATAAAGAGATTTATTTCAGGTTTTTTAGATATAGTTGATAAAAATTACATATTTAAAACGCTTGAAAGGCGACTTGATGAAGATGGAATCCTTTTCATTAGAATGAATAAGGAAAGAGTATATAACGACGATTTCACTATTGATGATAACGGTGATATATTATTATCTATGAAGTTTGTCACCTATCCAAAAAATAGGGAAAAGGTTATTGAGAATGCAAAATTACTATTCAGCAATTGATCTTAGGGGATATCCGTCATCCAACTTTGTAAAAACAGCCTTAATTAAACAATTAAACAAAGATAACTACAAAGAGGTTATAGAAAGTTTCGATCCAAATAAACCAGAAGATACTTTATATGGAATTGAGATAGATGACGATCCAAAAAATGCCAAGAAGATTGTAAGAAAATCAGAAAAGATGGATGTTGTTATTTTTAAGGGCAGAAGTTCAAAAGAGAATAGAGAAGTACTTAAGATAAAGGAAATTTCCTTTATTTCAAATCCTGAAAATCTTGATAGCGTCTGTTTTAACCTTTCACGAGATAACTCAATCGGATTTGAGCTAAATATTCAAGATTTTATTAATACATCAAGATACAAAAGAGTGAAAAAATTAGAACTCTATAGAGAGATATTAAAAGCTTATAAAAAATTCTTATTTCCAATAATTATAACATCTGGTGCAAGAACTCAAGATGAAATTAAAACTCCCTTGACACTAGTTTCTTTTGGATGTATTCTTGGCATGGATATAAGGGAAGCTAAGGGATCAATTACTACAGTTCCAGAAATGATACTTAATAAAAGAATTGCCAACGTTTGATCTTTCTAGAAAACCTATGTCTATTTATACTATAATTGAGCTATCATAATTTTTCATTAGCTTATCGGATGTCCAACGGGAATAATGTAAAATGGCTCGCTGTTACTGGGTAAATTTAAAATATCTTTAACATTCCTTTCATGGAAAGCCCCTACTACAACGGTTCCGAGTCCAAGAGATTCTGCTTGCAGATATATGTTCTGGCCAACATGTCCGACTTCCATATATACGTATCTTTCTCCACGCTCACCATACCTGGAGGTAGTTCTCTCATAGACACCTGTTACAACTATATTTATTGGAGCATCGCCTATAAAACTTTGACCAAGGGCTGCATTTTTAAGATCTATATTTAGATCACCCTTCAGAATTTGTTCTAACTTATGCTCAACAGGGTCATAAATGTAAACTCCTTCCTTTAATCCTATCACACCATCTTTTTTTATAACAAGATAGAGGTCCAAAGGATAGGTAGCTCCTGCGGAAGGGGCTGATCTAAAATCTCTAGTTTGATCAGTTATTCCCTGTCCTGCCCATAAAATTTGAGAAACTTCTTCCAAATTTAGCGGTTTATCAGTAAAGTTTCTTACCGATCGTCTTTCCTGAATTGCCTGCTCAACAGAAATTTTTCCAGTAGTTAGGGGTTCAGGAAGTTTAATAAGTTCAGAAAATTCATTAGGAAACTCTTCTTCTCTATTTTCATTATATAGATTCAAACATCCGCTTGCTATGGCAACTATAGCGATAAAGGCTGCCAGTAAAGCTATAAAATTTTTCTTTTGAATCACACTTTCACGCTTCTTTTTATTTTTCTAATAATTACCAAAACATTCCAAAAATAAAAAGTTTTCCCTATCGATATATAGTGTCAAATATTATTATTATTGTTTAGGTATCTAAGTTACTTTATAAAAAATAAACTTAAAAAAGTCTCTTTCTGTGTCTATGTCTAAAGCGATTTTGTCCATTGGTTTTTCTTGCAAATATATCTTTTGCAATATTTTTTTCCAAAGCGATTTGAGTTTCATCTGCTTCGACGACATATGTTGGAAATGTTTGAATAATTTTTATCTTGGAACCTGGACTCAATCCCATTGTAGATAGTCTTTGAAGTCTTGGATGACTCTTAGTTACAAGATACATTATTGTTCCCTCTTCTCCTGCTTCCATATCGCCTAAGGAAACTATAATAGGCTCTAAGACTTTTGATGCGTCTTTACAGCAGCTTCCAGTAGGTATCTCAAACCCATGGGGGCAAATGCTAGGATGTCCTAAAAGACCACAAATAGAGTCTTCTAATCCTTCAGTGATTTTATGTTCAAGTTTGCATGCTGGCTCTTCTATTTCATCAATTGTCATCTGTAGTATATCCTTTAGTAACCTCTCAGTAAGCCTATGTTTTCTTATTATTTTTCTTCCTATTTCTTCTCCTTTCTTTAGAAATTTAATATTATTGTTTTCAATCTCAATGTACCCGTTGTCTTTTAGGGTATCTAAAACAGATTCAGGTGAAATTCCATCTGCAATTTGAGAAAAATCACATCTTGTATAAATACCTTTAACAAAATTATCAACACTTACATCATTTTGCTCTTTCATGGTCCATATATATTCAAGCGATTCTTCAATTATCTCATCTTTCATAAAAACCCTCTAAAACATTATTCCTGTGTATTTAAGAAATATATTTGTAACTCCTCCAACAAAAATTGCATATAACAAAACAAAAATAAATATGAGTAAGGCTATCTTAGTTCCTCTTTCTTTGATTATGACAAAAAGATTTGCAATACAAGGGACAAAAAGTGTTATAACTATTAAACTTACAACAGTCTGGACATTTGAGAGTATCCCAAGGTCTTGTAATTGAAACAGCCCTGCAGCACCATAATCTCTTCTAAAGAATCCCATCAAAAACGCTCTGGCAGCTTCTTTGGGTAACTCAAGAAACCCAACAACAACTGGAGAAAATAAGGATTCAATGATCTCTAATATGTTAAATTCGTTTAAAAAGAAGAGAAATAGTGTCCCCAGTATAAAAATGGGAATTACCTCTTTAATGTACCATTCTAATCTCATAAGGGTTTTATATAATATATTTGAAAATTTAGGCACCCTTAGAGGAGGAAGCTCCATTATAAAGTCAGAAGATTCGCCTTTTATTATCTTTGAAGATAAGGCCCCAACAACTATGAGTTGAATTAAGACTACCAAAAAAATAAAAAGTAGTGCGTTGAAAGAAAGTGCAGCCGCCATAGCAAAAATAACTGCTAATTGAGCAGAGCATGGAATTCCAAGTGCCAAAAGAAGTGTTGCTATAATCCTTTCTTTTTTAGAATCGAGAGTTCTTACTGTAATAGTCGCCATGGTAACACAGCCACAACCCAATATAAGCGGCAATATTGCCTTGCCATTAATTCCTATAATCTTAAGAGGTTTATTACCCATAACTGCAAGTCTTGGGAAATACCCTGAATCTTCAAGTAGGCCAAAAGCTATGAAAAAGGTTAAGACTATTGGCAGTATAATTGCTATTGAATATGTTAGTGCCATTGTGACTATACCAAACTCGCCAACAAATAATCTTGAAATGAAATCATTGACTATATAATTATCAAAGATGTATATTACGGCCGGATTTATTATTTCTTCAAAAAGTTCTTCTTCTAAGAAATCAACCATTAATTGAGCTCCAAGAAATCCAACAAATTGATATAACAATAATAAAATTCCTAAAAATATAGGAATACCGGTAATAGGATTTAATGTAAGATTACTAAGTTTTTCAGATAGTTGTGTTTTTGAATAGCCTTCTTCTTTTTTGACATTATTTGTGATACGAAGAACTTCTTCCCTTCTCTTTTCTCTTATAAAATAGAAAAGAGGTACTGAAATTGATTTTTTTTCTTTTTCAATTATTTTCTTAGCTTCTTGGATTTTCTCAGAGTCTTTCAGTATTCTTTCAACGAAAGATTCATCAGAAAGCGCCATTATTGCTTTTCCTCTGTTTCCAAGTATTTCAGTTAATTTTTCAATGCTTTCTTCAAGTTTTCCATAATTTACTTTTAATTTGGATTTTGAAGAATCAAGTATTGATTTTTTCAGTTTTGGAATGCCTTTACCTTCTACTGCCACAGTTTCAACTACTGTAACTCCAAGTATTTCAGAAAGTTTATCAACATCTATAGTTATTCCTTTTCTTCTGGCTTCATCTGCCATATTCAAAACAAGTGTGAAAGGTAGCTCAAGTTCAGATAGTTCTGAAGATATCATTAAGGCTCTCTGTAGATTTTTTTCATCCCCTACTTGAACTACATAGTCAATCGTTTCGGAAATAAGAACCTCTCTAGTTACCTCTTCATCTTCAGACATTGGGATGATACTATTTGAACCAGGAGTATCAACTATTTCTATTTTTTTCATTCCCAAAAGTCCCTTTCCGCGAGAAAGCTCCACTGTAGTTCCAGGATAATTAGATACAGTTACGTATTTTCCCGTAAGATGAGAAAATATAACACTCTTACCGACGTTTGGACTTCCGACCAAAGCTATTGTATATTCCATAGAATCATTGCTCCAAACAATCTTCACAATCTTTATCAGAATTGCATTTAGGTATCTCTTTGTCGCATGGGCATTTTGATGGCCCGCCCATCATTTTGCATAGTGCATCTGTAACTACTTCTGAGATACAGTGTTCCATTTTACAGGCTTCTTTGTGGACATTATCCGGAGTAATATGAAGATATTCAGAAAGAAATACTTCGACAATCCTATGTTTTCTTTTTATTTTATTAGCTAATTTCAATCCTTTTTCAGCAAGTGTGACTCCCTTATAAGGTTCGTAGAAAATATAATTATTCTTAGCCAGTCTTTGAATAACTTCCGTTACACTTGATGGCGAAACTCCTAAAGCATGTGCTATATCTGTAGTCTTAGCTATTTCTTTTTCCTTGACTATATCAAGTATAGCTTCCAAATACTCTTCTACATCTTCTTTAGACATTGCATCAGCAGATAGTTTGGGTTGGCCTAAGTTATAAACCTTTTGGCCAAAATAGCAAATAGCATGTTTATTTTTCAACTTAGATATCTTTAATAGGGTTAGAAGAAACAATATCTTTTAACAAAGAATAGGCCTTGTTGCCTGCTTTTATATCAAGAACTCTTACGATATCTTCTGGAATATCTAAATCATAGAACAATGATTCAGAATAATGTATTTGACATGGAATATTATTCTTATCAAATTCAGAAAGATGTTTTGGAAAACTCTTTTCACCAAACTGTAACCTATAGTTACTTTCCAAAGGCAATATTATTGCAGATGTTCCATCTCTAGAAGAAGGGGATATGGCCCCACCTTCTTCTTTAGAAAGAGAGACAAGATTTTTTATGTCATTTTCAGTGATTAAAGGCAAGTCTAATGGAAGAATAAGGACTTTTTTATTATTAGATTTTAGAAATTTAATCCCTTTTTCCAAAGCCTTGTTCAAATTATTTTCATCCTCCAAGATGAATTTAACATCCAGATCTTTTGGCATAATATCTAAATTATCTTTTTTAGTAAGAAGATATATTTCAATTTCAGGAAATTTTCTAAGTAAGGATACCATATCTTCCAAAAGTGCTATTACAAGATTACTCTTTTTATCCCCTAAAATCTCATTTAGTCGAGATTTAGAGAAATTTACATATTTTAAAGGAAGAATTACAGATAACATTTAATCTAGCCTGTCTAAGACGAACTTGGAAAGATTTACTCTGTCTATTTTAGTTTTCATTAAAGTGTTTGTAGTAAGTACTTCCATTCCTAGATCCCCCTTAATTATTTCCGCTAAATCAGACTCAATCCCATCTATTATAAATATATCCAATAAATCCTCATAATACTTCGCTATTCCAAAAGAATTAACTTGATAATTTAAAGATTTCATCAAATCGACTAATGGCCCTTTAATTGCTTTTCCTTGTATCAAAGGAGATATACCTATAACTTTTTTTTCTCTTAGAATTTTTCTAATTTCTTTTAGAGATAAGATTGTTCCTATGCTCACTAAAGGATTTGAAGGAGGTATTATGACCCAATCTGAATGGGAAAGCGCATCTAAAAATTTTTCAGATGGTTTTGCTTTTTCTACGCCTTTGTAGATTATGTTTTTTACAGTCCCATTTAGTCTTTTTATATAGTACTCTTCAAAATGAACTGTTCTGTCTTCTAATTCAATATGTGTTTGAAAAAAATCATCAGACATAGGGATTATAGGTATTTTTATGCCAAATCTTCTAGATAAATCAAAAGTTATTTCAGTCAAAGTTTTTCCAGATTTTAAAAGCTCTGTTCTTTTTATGTGAACTGCCAAATCTTTGTCTCCGAGAAGAATCCAGTCATCAAAACCTAAGGATTTTAAGTATTTTTGACAAGCGTAGGTATCATTTTTTATTCCCCATCCTTGTTTTTCATTGATTTCTCCAGAAAGAGTATAAATTATAGTATCTACATCTGGTGAAACATGTAGCCCATAAACATCAATATCATCTCCAGTATTTACTACAACTGAAAAATCCTTAGTTAAATTATAAAGTCCATCAACGAATTTGGCTCCACCGCCACCGCCAGAAAGCACAGTTATCAAATTACCACCCATTATAATGTATTACGTCTTTTAGATTTCTTCTATTTGGCTTTATTGGATCTTCATCAGGTATGCCAACTATTAACATCGCTTGAGGTAGAATATTGAGAGGAATTTTAAGGACCTCTCTCAAATCTTCAGGACAGAACAACGGAGCGCATAACCACAATACACCCAATTTCATTTCTGTAGCTCTAAGTAAAATATTTTGCGAGGCCAATGATACACTTTGAATCCCCATTATAAATTCTGCATTGTCTCTTTCGTCATCGTATTTTTCAACTTTTTTTGTATCAAAGCAAGGGACAATTATAAATGGTGCATTATTTATCCTTTCTTTTGAAAGATTAATGCGCTTTATTATCTCAGATTCTGGAATATTGTCTTTTTTGAGATTTTTTATCCAGGTTATTGCCATCTTCGCTGACAGTTTTTCTTTTATGTTTTTAGAATCTATTAGTATAAATTCCCACGGTTGGAAATTATGGGCTGATGGAGCTTCTGTGGCAGCTTCGATTAAACAGAATATATATTCCCTTTTTATTGGGAGATTCTTAAATTTTCTTATTGTTTTTCTTTTTTTTATCGAATCAAAATCCATGGTGTCCACTTTCTATTTAAAAATAATAAAGTATTCATGTTTACAAAAAATCATAAGAACGATTTAAAAATTTATGCAGAAAAGTGGGCCCACTGAGATTCGAACTCAGGACCTCCGCCGTGTAAAGGCGACGTCATAACCAGCTAGACTATGGGCCCACAATTTATGGTATTTAGATTGATATATAAATCTTATCATTTTTTCTGCATGATTGCATGATTCAGTAATTGCGACAACTATGTGTAAATATTAATAAAATTTAAATATATCAAATAACAAATACATATAATGGTATTTATAAATATAGATGAACTTGAAGA
>PWMA01000017.1 GCA_003558335.1 Candidatus Methanofastidiosia archaeon
TATATAATTATGAGAAAAATATAATAAAAATTGAGAAAAATACATATTATTAATAACTAATTCTTAATATATCTAAAATTAATTAATCATTAGTGTTATCTAAAATTTCAATATTGAAAAGAAAAACTATTTATTTGTTACTAACAATAAATAATCTGGGGTAAAATGACCAAAAATAGATACGGTTTTGATTTACGAGGCATACATAAAAAAACAGGCACAATGTATGATGAAAATGGATTTGACAAAAACGGCATCCACAAGAAAACTAAACACAAATACGATCTAGAAGGTTACAATAGGGACGGATTCAACGTTTCTGGATATGACAGAAAAGGTTTTGATCTAGTTGGATTTGACAAAGATGGCTACAACAAAGAAGGGTACAATAGAAAGGGATTTGATAGAAAAGGTGTCCATAAAGACACAAAAAGTAGATACGATCTAAAAGGTTTTGACCAGCTTGGATACAATAAAGACGGGTTTGATAGGAAAGGTGTACATTCAGAAACTCTAAATAAGTTTGATCCAGAGGGATATAATTCAGATGGTTATGATGTAAGGGGATTTGACAGAAACGGCATACATATATTAACATGGGACAGATTTGATCTATTAGGTATGGATAAAGACGGAAACAAGATAGCAACTAAAACTGAAAACCTCTCCAAAATAGTGGGCTCTAAAGAGCCAAAGAAAAGACAGACAGTAGCACAAAAAAGGACAAAAAAGAGTAAAAGAACTCCTAAAAGAAAAAGAGGGCAAGAAGTAATCGATAAGTTTTTCTAAGCCTAAACCCTATTTTAAAAAACTAATCCACAACAATTATAAAGCGTTCTCTAGACTTTACTATCAAGGCAATAACTTATATTGGCCAAAAATTTGCGAGAGAAAAAGGGGAGATTTTTTTGAGAGAGATTAGTGATGAAAAACTTACAAAATACTTTGATATAGCAAAAAATGCATTTGAGGACCTTAAAGTCCACCCACCTAAAGGGTCTCACATGGAAAGGGTGGCAAAAGACTATCTTGATATGGCCAAAAGATACTACGAAGATGCAAAGTATTTCAGAGAAAAGGAGGACTACGTGACAGCTTTTGCTTCTCTAAACTACCTTCACGGCTACCTAGATGCCGGTGCTAGGCTTGGCGTATTCAAAGTTTCAACAACAGAGTATTTTGCTTTTGAAGAGGAAAAGGGGTGATTAGTTGGATTACAAAGTTACACTTGAAGTTCCAATTATTGTGAGAGATATAAAAGATGGTGAAGATGCGATAAAGGTTGCCATGTCAAATGTTATTAAAAAGCTTAAAGCAAGTAAGTTAGAGTATGTAAAGGTTGAGATAGGTATGTCACAATGTCCTAAATGCGGCGATTATTTTGAGAGTTCATTTTTTGTGGGGGATGTGTCCCTTGTGGGGGTATATTTAACGCTAGATATATTCAACGCTGAAAACATTAAGCACGCTGAAAACATAGCAAAGTCTGTCGTGGGAAAGGCACTAAAGGACATCCCTTTCAAAACATTTGAAATAAAAGAGAGGGTAGAAAAGGTTAGAAAGAAGCGTCGATGATTCCAGGGTCTCCTATATCATAAAAAACAGCTTCTCCCTCTTTTTTGTAGGGGTGTCTTACTAAAGTTGCCTTTCTTTTATTCTCTTCATCTTTTTCTAGTTTAACTATAAGTTTTGACCAGTATTTTAATACATCTCCGCCAACAGGTATTTTTTCTTTTCCTCCTGTAACGTCATCATAAACTTGATTTGTAATCAAAAGCGGTATGTTAAAATCTCTGGCAATCCTTGATAGGACCAATAGATCATTTCCAAGCTGCCTAGAAAGCTCTGTTCTTTTTTTTCGATCATGACCTTCAAGCCTATATAGGGACACTAAAGAATCAACACACACAAAACCTATTCTAGAGCTCATTATCTTTTCAAGTTTTAATAAGGTTTCTTCTTGGGATTTAAAGTCTCTTGGTTGAAAAACAATTATATTTTCAAGATTTTTAACCCCCATAAGTGACATCCTTGTTGGAGAAAATCCGCCTTCTGTATCAATAAATACAGATTTCTTCCCCCTCAATAATGAATACTTGCAACACATTAGGCAAAGGGTAGTCTTTCCTGTTGCATGCTCTCCATAAACTTGGGAGATTATACCTTCTGGGATACCATCTATCAGTAGATCTAAAGGATTTCCTCCAAACTTTATACAATCACCTTGAAACTGTATCGACTAACTTAAAGAGATTTATAAATTATATTGAAACAATCTATCAATTAAGAAACTCTATATTTTAACATAGAAAATCTTTTATATGTTTAATCTAGTTTTGAATAGGGGCCCGTGGTCTAGTTGGTTATGACGTCGCCTTGACACGGCGGAGTTCCTGAGTTCAAATCTCAGCGGGCCCACCATCTTTTTTAACGTGAATATATGGAAAGTTGTTATAACAGAGAAATCGTTTCAGATGTATTGAATATCTACTCCTCTATAAAAAACGAGATAGAGATTCGTCTAGATGAGTTTGCAGAGATTTGGGAAAATGAGTCTGAAGAAAATCTTTTTTCTGAGCTAGCTTTTTGTATTTTAACGCCTCAATCTAAAGCAAAGATGTGTTGGGATTCAATTTGTACCCTTAAGGAAAAAAATGTATTGATTGGCGGAAGTGAAAAGGAAGTTTTAGAGTGCCTTTATGGTGTGAGATTTAAGTATAAAAAAGCAAGGTATGTAGTAGAAGTTAGAGAAGTTTTCAAAAATGGCGACAAAATATCAGTTAGAGAAAAAATAGATAAGAATACGTCTCCTTTTGAAGCCCGGGAGTGGTTAGTCAAAAATGTCAAAGGAATGGGGCACAAGGAGGCAAGCCATTTCTTGAGGAATATAGGAAAGGGAAGAGACCTTGCAATTCTAGATAGGCATATATTAAAAAATTTAGAGTTGATAGGTGTAATAGAAAAAATACCTGAATCTTTGACTCCTTCTAAATATATCGAGTTAGAAAAAACTATGAGAAACTTTTCAAGTGAAATTGAGATACCACTTGATCATCTAGATATTGTTTTGTGGTATAAAGAAACAGAAGAAATATTCAAATAAAAAAATTAAAAAATAAAAAATTATGGATTTTATGTTGTCCATTCTATAACTTTGTCTGGATTGTCATTTACCCATTCTTCTGCGATCTCTCTAGGATCTCTTCCTAGGTCAGCATATTGATATATCCATTCGCTCTGTGTTTCTGGAGATATCTGGAATTTCTGTAAGAATGCGTAAGCTGCAGGGTGATCTTCGTCTAGCCCTAGTCTAGCAACAGTCCATACTTCACCTTCTTCATATACATCTAGAGGATCGTCTAGCTCTACAATGTCAAATACTATAAAGGCAGAGTGTGGTTTCCATTTTGGTATTACTATCCACTCGCCTGCTTCAATGGCTGCATCTAGCTCAGCTAATTGAGCTGGTGCACTGCTTGATACAAGAGTCCAGTCGTCTAGACCATAAGCGTCTATAGCTGCCTCGGTCTTAATCATTATTCCTGCTCCGGGCTCAATTCCGACTATTCTTCTATCAAATTCGTCTGCATAATCTGGTAAGTCATCTATAGACTGTACTCCTGCCTCATAAACATATCGTGGAACAACAAGTCCATCCCAAGTCAATGGCATGTTTATATGGACCAAATCTAGTCTGTCTCCAAACTCATCTATATATGGGGTGTGGAGACCTGGTAGCCATGAAGCTAACAGTACATCTATATTGCCCTCTGCCATTTCACCGTAGACTATACCTACATCCAATGATGATCCTACAGTCTCATAGCCCATTCCTTCCAGAATTACTCTAGCTACTTCTGTCTTTACAGTAACTCCTGGCCAGGGTGGAAGACCGAATTCTATCGTTCCTTCGGGTTCCCACTCTTCCATCTGCCCAATACATCCAGTGTTTAGCACAACTGCTAATACTAAAAATATTGTGCCTATACTAATTAAACTTTTTTTAGATTTTAACACTAATTACACCTCCAAATTTAGTGATTAATTCTATTTTAGATTTAATAGTATAAAAGGTTTACGGGCACAAAAATAGTGCAAAACCTTTTTAACTTATGAAAGATTATTAGTAATATGTCTAAAAAAAAGACATATAATATTAAAAAAAATATGTCAATTGACGAATTAAATAACACAATTCATGCATTAGAAAAACAGGCTAAACTTTTGCAGAGATTATACTTTATTAGATTTTTATATAAAGGTATGAAGGTGGAAGACGCTTCAAAACGTGTTGGTATAACTAAAGTTACAGGCTATCGATGGCTTAAAATATGGAATGAAAAGGGTCAAATGCACTTAATGCCAAATTTTAAAGGCGGTAGAAAACCTAAGCTTGATCAATTTAAAAGAGATGAAGTAAAAGAAATGATAAAAAATTTAGAATTAAAAAAAAGTAGGGAAGTCCAAAAATTTATACAGAATGAGTATGGAATCGATTACTCTTTGTGGCAAGTTAGGAGAATTTTAAATTCTTTTAAAAAAGAATAAAAAATATTAACTTTTCTTCACATCATAAATTTGTCCGAGTCTTTTTGTTATTCTATCAAGTATTATCGCCAAGAATACAACTGAAAGTCCAGCTTCGATTGCGATAACTAGATTGTATCTCTGTAGTCCTGCTATGATAATTTCTCCAAGTCCACCAGCTCCAATAAAACCTGCTATTACAACCATAGAAAATGCGAGCATTATTGTCTGATTTATTCCCATCATTATTGAAGGTAGTGCTAGTGGTACTTCTATTTTAAGAAGTAGTTGTTTTGAAGTTGCTCCAAAGGATTTTCCTACCTCTATCATCTCTTTGGATACTTGTTCAAGCCCTAAAGAGGTCAATCTTATAGAAGGTGGCATCGCAAATATAACTGTAGCAACCACCCCTGGAACAATGCCTATTCTAAAAAATAGTACCGCAGGTATAAGATAAGACAGTGAGGGCAAAGTTTGCATAACATCAAGAATTGGTTCTATTATAGATGCAAAAGTTTTGGATCTTGCTTTTAGTATGCCTAAAGGGATACCTATAATAGTTGCGATTAATGTGGCCACCAAAACTAAGGAAACAGTTTCCACTGTCGGCCTCCATAAGCCCATGCTAATAATAAGTAATAAGCTTACTACTGAAAAAATTGCTACCTTTATTTTGGCTGTTTTCCAGGCGATTAATGCAACAATTGCAATTATTACAAATTCAGGTAGAGTTGTAAGGATCGAATTAACAGTTTCAACTGCTGTAGCTATTATTGATCTTATTGCAGCAAATACAATTGCTAAGTTTGTTCTAAGGAAGTTGATTATGTCAACTAAAAATCTTCCAACAGGTATTTTGGGAATAATATCAATCATTTAACCCATCGCCTTTTAATACTTTAATAACGGCCTTCTCACTTGCATATCCCAAGAGCACTCTATCTTCATCAACTACAGGTAACACTGTTTTAGAAGTGATTAATAAAGGCAGAGCGTCTGACAAAGTAGCAATATTTTCTATAGATTTACACTGCTTAATAGAAGACTCTATTGTTTTATTTCCTTCAGCGTTTGCTTTTGCTAGATCATCCAGTGAAATTCTTCCTAAAAGTTTGTGATCTTGATCTACAACAAAAGAATAAGTGGATCTAGTCTTTTTTAATTTATTTATCGCATCTGAGGGGTTCATCTCAGGATTCAGAACAACCTTATTATCTCGAGTTATATAGTCAATTTTTATTACATTATGCCTATCTATGTTTTGAACAAAGGTTTTAACAAAATCATTGGCAGGATTTATTAAAATGTCTTCAACTGTTCCAACCTGCACTACAACACCTTCTTCGTCTAAAATTGCAATTCTCTTGCCCAACTTTACTGCTTCGTCTAAATCATGCGTTATAAAAATTATAGTTTTCTTCATTTTTCTTTGAATTCTCAATAGTTCCTCTTGCATATTGACCCTTATTAGAGGATCTAAAGCGCTAAACGGCTCATCCATTAGTAGGATATCAGGCTCTACTGCCAATGCCCTGGCAAGTCCAACTCTTTGAAGCATTCCACCGCTAAGCTCATTTGGCATACTATTTTCCCAGCCTGCAAGGCCAACTGCTTTTATAGTTTTTTCACCTATTTCTTTCATTTTTTCTTTAGAAGCCCCTTGAATTTCTAAACCAAAAATTACATTTTGTAGAATAGTTCTATGTGGTAAAAGTCCAAATCTTTGAAAAACCATTCCAAATTTTTTTCTTCTCAATTCAATGAGCTCTTCCTTTTTGGCTTCCAAAATATTATTTTTATCTTTTCCAAGCATTATTTCGCCTTTTGTGGGAGTAATTAAACGATTAATACACCTTACTAAAGTTGATTTGCCACTCCCTGAAAGGCCCATTACTACAAATATTTCGCCTTTTTTAATTTCGAGATTTATATCTCTCAAAGCAACAACTTGTCCAGTTTGCTCTTTAATTTCTTTTCTTTTTAGATCTTTTTCAATTAGGGGAAAAGCCAAATCGGGGTTGTCCCCAAAAATCATGAAAAGATTGCTTATTTTAAGTTCTATCATATTATCTCCAAATAATTAATAGTTTACATTGTTTTTCATATAGTCTTTTATATAGGTTTCTATTGTCAATTTATAATAAAAATTGAGATTCATTAACATTTTAAAGCGTATTTGCCTTAAATTGATGTAGATTTATTAGTATTTACTTATATTAAATTCACAAAAGACTTTTATAGAACCGAATATAACTAAAAGAAAGTTGAAATAAATATAAATAAACTCTTTAAATGATAAGATGGCAAATTTTAGTAATCTTGGTATATATTCAGAAGAAGATCTTATACTAACATCACTTAAAAGTGAAATTGATAGTAAATCAATTTATCTTAAGATTAGAGACTCTGTAAAAAATTCAATCTTAAAAGATAAAATGGATTTTTTAGCAAAAGAAGAAGATAAACATAAAGAATTTTTTGAAAATTTATACATAAAAAAATTTCCAAACAAAGCCAGGAATATACCAAATAAGGCCCCTGTGCCTTTACCAGAAATAAAAATTAACGATGAAAAAATTCTCATTAGTGAAGTACTTGCGCAAGCTATGGATGCAGAAATGGCTGCCTATAACTTCTATCTAGAGATGTCCAAAGTATTTAAAGAGGAAAAAGAAATTTATAATATGATAATATATATTGCTGAGATGGAAATTGGCCATTATAAGCTTTTAGAAATAGAAAAAGAAAATTCGCTAAGGTTTGAAAGCTATGATGATTCATGGCCAATGATGCATATTGGCCCATAATATTTATTATTCATTGGTCAAAAAATTAAGGAGGGATAAAATGGATAAATATGTTTGCTCAGTTTGTGGATATGTCTATGATCCTCAAGAAGGAGACTCTGAGGGGGATATACCACCAGGTACCCCTTTTGAAAAACTCCCGGATGATTGGACATGTCCCGTATGTGGTGCAGGAAAGGATGAGTTTGAAAAGCAGGAGGACTAAATAAGATGGAACCGAGAACTATTAAAGATGGAGTATATTATGTTGGATTTATCGATTGGGACAGAAGATTGTTTGATTCGCTGATCCCTACACCACATGGTACGAGCTATAACTCATATCTGATAAAGGGAAGCGAAAAAACAGCTTTGATTGATGCATCAGATTTTGGTAAGGAAGAATATCTACTGAATGTCTTAGAAAAGGTTGAAATAGAAAGTATAGATTATATCATATCAAATCATGCTGAACAAGATCATTCTGGAGCCATACCAAAAATATTAGAAAAATATCCAAATGCGAAAATAGTCACAAATTCTAAGTGTAAAGAACTAATAGAATCATTTCTTTTGATTCCTGAAGAAAAGTTCATAGTTGTAAAAGACGATGAAGAGATATCATTAGGAGATAAAACTATTCAGTTTATGATTGCTCCATGGGTACATTGGCCAGATACAATGTTTTCTTATCTAAAAGAAGATAAAATTCTATTTCCTTGCGACTTCTTAGGATCACACCATGCAACAAGTGAACTATTTCTTACAGATGAAAAAGAGATTTATCTTTCAGCGAAAAGGTATTATGCAGAAATAATGATGCTTTTTAGAACAATGATAAAGAAACATCTTGAAAGAATTGATAAATTGGACATAGATATAATAGCTCCAAGCCATGGCCCCTTATACAAGGATCCATCATTTATCATTGAAGCGTATAAAGACTGGTCAGGAGATTCTGTTAAGAATCAAGTTATAATCCCCTATGTTTCAATGCACGGAAGTACAAAGGCTATGGCAGAATACCTTTCAGAAAGTTTAATTGATAAAGGGATAGAGGTAAAACTATTTAATCTAGAAGTTGCAGATGCTGGAGAACTTTTAATGTCTCTTGTAGATGCAGCAACTATTGTCGTTGGAGGTTCTACTTTGCTAGTTGGCCCACATCCACTTGCATACTATGCAACATATCTTGTCAATGCAGTTAGGCCAAAAACAAAGTTCGTTTCAATAATAGGCTCTTACGGATGGGGCGGAAAAGCTGTTGAAACTCTAAAAGGACTGATTTCCAATATTAAGGTAGAATTAATTGAACCAGTATATATTAAAGGGTATCCTAAAGAAAATGATTTTAAGTCCCTTGATGAACTTGCTGAAAAAATATATAAAAAGCATAAAGAAATCGGAATTTAAGGTGATTAAATGATTAATCCAAAAATTGAAAAGGAACTAAACAATCAAATAAATGCTGAGCTTTATTCAGCATATCTTTATCTTTCAATGTCTGCATACTTTGAATCTATAAATCTCAAAGGATTTGCTAATTGGATGAGAAAACAGGCTGAAGAAGAAACTTCACATGCGATGAAATTCTATCGTTATATAATTGACAGAGGTGGAAGAGTAGTACTGGATAAGATAGATTCGCCTCAAAAAGATTGGCCTTCTCCTTTAGATGTTTTTGAAGAAACATATAACCATGAGCAAAAAGTTACTTCTTTGATAAATGGTCTTGTAGATATAGCTATATCAGAAAAAGATCACGCTACAAACAATATGCTCCAGTGGTTTGTTACAGAGCAAGTTGAAGAAGAAGCAAGTGCAGGTGAAATCTTTGAAAAATTGAAGGTTATTGGAAACGATTCTAATGGCCTATTAATGATGGACATGGAGCTAGAAAAAAGATAATTTGCAGAAAAGACTACTATAATCATAAACTGTTATCAAAGTGATATTATGGGAGAAAAAACAGAGAAAAATTTAATGGAAGCTTTTGCTGGAGAATCTTAAGCAAATAGAAA
>PWMA01000099.1 GCA_003558335.1 Candidatus Methanofastidiosia archaeon
GATATGTAAATAAATTGAATTTAAGAGCCTCTGATTCCCACAAGGGCGACAATGGAAAGGTCTTGATTATAGGCGGCTCTAAAGAGTACCATGGAGCACCAATTTACTCTTCTCTTGCTGCATCTTATTTAACAGATATTGTATATGTAGTAGCTCCAAAAAAATGCTCTAAAATTATAAAGTCGTATTCGCCTGACCTTATAGTTTTTCCAACTGAAGAAAATCACTTTGTTTTAGAGGATGTTGGATACTTGAAAACTATTTCTGAAAAGGTAGATTCAATATTATTGGGAGTGGGAATAGGGAGAGAACCTGAAACTGTAGAGATGATTACAACTTTTTTGAAGAATATTTCTGATAAAAAGATAATAATTGATGCCGATGGTCTTTTTTCGATTAAAAGAAATCTTGATATTTTGAAACAAAATGAGGTATGTATAACACCCCATAGTTCGGAATATAAGATATTATTTGATGGACCGTTGACAGAGGACAATATTCTACTCAATTCAGAAAAACATAAGATTACAATAGTTGCCAAAGGACAAGTTGATATTATTTCTGATGGGGAAAAAACTATTAAAAATTTAACTGGAAACTCTGGAATGACAACTGGAGGAACTGGGGATATTTTATCAGGACTTATAACAGGATTTTCTTCTAAAGGTGATCTTTTTGAAGCTTCTTGCGCTGGAACATTCTTAAATGGTGTTATAGGTGAAATAACTGCAGATGAATTAGGAATGAATTTTAGAAGCTCTGATATGCTAGATAGGATACCCAAAGCTCTAAACTTCTGTAATAAATTTTAATATTATATTACAGATTGCTTTCAATATAGTTGATTATAACGTTTGCCCATTCATTTGCAGCGTCAGGACCATTAGCTGTTATTATCCTTCCATCCATTACAACATCTTTATCTTCAAAAGTAACATTTTCCTTTTCAAATATATCAGCCCCACCCCACACAGTAGCCTTTCTACCATCAAGAATGCCTGATTTTGCCATTATATTTGGTGCGTAACATATTCCACCCAATAATCTTTCTGTTTTTTCTGATTCTTTTAGGTACTGATGAAGGGTCTTATCATCTATAAGATTAATAGTTCCCGGCCCTCCAACCAATAAAAATGCATCGTATTCTTCTAGATTAATCTCTTCAATACCTTTAACTTCAATTTTTTTTCCGAATTTACTCCATGCTGTTCCATTTTTGTGGGAAACAACATCTACATTGTATCCTTTTTGCTCAAATACGGATTTTGGAATAAATAATTCTTCATCCCTAAACCCTTCTTGTGCAACCCACATCAAAATATCAACCATATTATACCTCCGTTAAATAATATAGGGTTATATTGCTATTATTTCATAGCCTTTTTCTACATACCTTGCCATACTTGGATGTCCAAATAATTCGTCACATAAGTTTAAATTTTGTTTTTTTGCTTCTTCAATAGTTCCACTCTTTGTAGCACAAGCTTTACACACACAATCTATTAATCCCATTTCCTTAACTTTAATATAATGTTGGTGTAAAGGATTGTTTGATTCATTTAGTTTTCCAATCAGTGCAGTTGCTGAACCCTCAATTATTAGTTTTATATTGTGTCCCCTTGCTTGAAATTCAATAGTATTTATCAAAACATGTATAAAACACATTGGATCTCCATTAAATGCAAAAATTGCAATCTTTTTTCTGCTCGATAACTCAGCCATTTATCTCAACTCGTATTTCATTATTTATATTTTTACCAAGAGGTCTTCTCCATCTACCTTTACTTCATACTTTTCCAAATCGTTGACTTTTATCTTTAGTATCGGTATTTTGGGCCCAGATATCGCTTTTCCAGTAGTTATATCAAACTTGGATTTATGTTTTGGGCAAGTCACAATATTTCCTTCAAGCTCTCCTTTTGAAAGATCTCCTTTTCTGTGTGGGCATCTATTATTAACAGCGTAATATTTTCCACCTATGTTTGAAACTAAAATCTCTTTTTCTTGAATTTCAAATTTTTTCATACTATCAGATTCAACCTCTGCTACGCTACCTATCTTTACAAATTCCATATTATCTCCATAATTATTGATAATTTGGCCTTATTAAAGTTTATTATTTTAACATAAAAGTCAATAAATAAAAAAAGTAGTTTAATTGATATTTTTAAAAATAAAAAAGAAAAGATATATAATCTTTTCTTATATTAATTTCCGTATTCCCCTTTATAGCGTATCTTTTTTAACGGACCTTCGTAGTAGATTTCTACTTCTTCATTAAGATACTCATATAGGTACCTTTCAACTGTACTTCGGGGTATGTCTGTATCATTAACAAGTTCTTGAATAAAATAGTCTCTTCCACTGTTTGTCTTCTGTTTTAGAAGAACCCTTAATTCTTTGATACGCCTTTCTCTAGTTTCAAATTGTCTTCTCCATCCCATATTTTTCACCTCTAGTGCTAATAGATATCTGATTTATGGATTACTAATATTGATAATCATTAGTATATAAATCTTTTGGTTTTATAGCTAATCATAATTGTAAATAATTAATTAACTAATATCAATTATTTTTAATATTAATAGTTAACTATATGGAACATTAATTATTAAAATAACAAATAAAAAAATTAATCCTTTAAAAGGAATTTATCCAAAACATCTTTTGCCCTTTCTCTGTTTTCTTGATGTCTTGTAATAAACTTTACAAGTTTATCACTTAAAAGAGTTTTACATTCTCCACAGAAGACCTCTCCTTTTTTACATCCATCCTGAATCTCTTTTATTTTTTCATCATCCTCTTCAAAAATAAAGTATAGGTATTGATATATTGTACAGGTTAAAGGATTTCCACCTTTTTCCTTATGTTCTTTAATAGTCTGTCCGCCACCTGTGAACGCTCTTTTTATCTTTCTATCAACTTCTTCTGGTGAGTCGACAGAAAAAATTGCTGTATCACTTTTTGATGCTGACATCTTACCACTAGGACCTTCGAGCCCTGGAAGAAACATATTGTGTATTGCAGCTGGTTTATAGTATCCAAGCTTTGGAGCTACATCTCTTGTAATTCTCCAATATGGGTCTTGATCAATTGCCGCTGGAATTAATACTGGAACATTTTTTTCATTTAAAAATGAGGGTAAAAAACAAGGTGCTGCTTGAACAGATGGAAAAAATACAATTCCAATATTTGTTGAGTTCTTGAAACCAAACACGGCTTTTGCTGTAGAAGTTGTTACATTTTTTGCAATTTGTATTGATATCTTGTAAAGTGTTTTAGCATAATCTATATTAGAAAAAATAAACGTTTTTTTAGGGTCAAATCCTAATGCAATAACATCTAGCGCATTTTCATAGGCAAAAGCATGAGTCTGCTCAAGTGTTAGATCTGGCCTCATCATAAATTTTTCATCATCAGTCATTTGAAAATAGAAATCACAATTAAATTTATCTTGTAACCATTTACAAAATATCCAAGGAATTAGGTGGCCAAGATGAGTATCTCCTGAAGGGCCTCTGCCTGTGTAAAGGGCAAATTTTTCTCCTTCTTCATACTTTTTTAAAATCCATCCAAGATCTCTATGTGAAAAGAATAATTTTCTCCTAAGAAACGGATGTAATTCCCCTGTATGTCTTTTAATTCTATCCAATAATTCATCAGTAAGAACATCTGTTCCAAACTTTTTTATGAGCTTATTATAGTCAATTTCTCCTTCTACCTCCCAAGGAGTAACAATAGACTTTTCCATAATATCAGATTAACCTGGTTTTAATTCTTTTTAAACTTAATCTTTTCTTATATCTTTTCTTTGTGCCATTCTATAACCACAAACTACAAGATTTTTTCCCTTTAACTCATTATCTAATTCTTCATCTCCAGTATCAACTAAAAGAAAAGGGGTATTTTCTAATTTTTGTGGAGTTGCTATAATAATTATATTTTTTTTTCCAACTTTTCTCAAAACTCTACTTGATAGTTGTTGATTTCCTCTACCAAAAACAAACCCTTGGGCACCTATAGGACTTACTATTATTTTTACACTTTTTTCCTCTTTCAAATACTCTAAAATAGTCTTTTCGTTCACATCACTTGCAATAAGTTTTTCGTTCTTTATTAGGTCTATACCAAGAATTGTCTTTTTTATACCCATAACTTCTGCAATTTTTGCTGTTGTAGATCCTGCACCCACTATATATAATGAACCATCTGTCATAAATTCACTTGCAAAAACAGCAATGCCTTCTTTTGCTAGCTCTTCGTCTTGTCCCTCAAACATAGTTTTAGCATCTTGGATTAGGTTTGGCATGTATGGGGTTTTTAGATATCCATATAGGTTCATTTTAAATCTATCCGCCCTATAACTATTTTCATCTATATCTAATACATCTGAATCTTTAAATTTTGATTTTTCTTCTACAAAAACCTTTAAAATATCTGAGGCCGCTTTTGGATTAATTGCAAATACAGAAGAAAACATTTTTACTCCTGATGGTATTCCGATTACAGGAATTTCTATGCCAATACTTTCACATACATCTCTTGCAGTTCCGTCACCACCACAGAATATAATAAGATCAACTTTTTTTTCCTTGAATACTTCTATAGTATTCAAAGTATCTTCCTTGCTAGTCAATTCATTGACTTTAGAAACTACTTCATATTCAAAATCACTGTTTTTTAAGAGATCTTCTCCCATCTCACCAGAAGGAACTAAAAATTTTATATCTTTTATAAAACCAAGAGATTCAAAAAATAATCTAGCTCTTTTTTCTGATACCTTTTCTGCACCCATTTCTAGTGCTTTTTCATAAAGGCCATCAGTTCCTTTTAATCCTACAGAACCACCCATGCCTGAGATTGGATTGATTAAAAAACCAATGATCTTCATTTTACCACTAAATAAAAAAATGGGAGGATTAATCCTCCTCTATCTTTGGAAGTCTTTGAAGTGATTGTTTTACAAGCTCTGCCGGGTACTCATAATCTGCAAGTTTTCCATCTCGGTATAATTCGTATGAAGTAAGGTCAAAATGTCCATGTCCACTTGCGCTGAATAGGATTACTTTTTCTTCTCCTGTTTGTTTACACTTTTTTGCCTCTTCTATTGCAGATTTAACTGCATGTGCTGTCTCCGGAGCTAAAACGTGACCTTCTGTTTGAGCAAACAATATTGCCGCCTCAAATACTTCATTCTGATGATATGCCTGGGCCTCAATAATTTTTTGATCGTAAAGTGCACTCACTATTGGGGAGTCTCCGTGATATCTTAATCCACCTGCATGTATGCCTGGCGGAACAAAGTCATGTCCTAAAGTGTACATTTTAGCTATTGGCCCCAACTTTGTTGAATCGCCATAATCAAATGCATACATTCCTTTAGTTAGCGTTGGACAAGAGTACGGCTCAACGGCAACAACTCTCAAATCTTTTTTGTCACCCTTAAGTTTGTCATGCAAGAATGGGAAAGAAATACCTGAGAAGTTGGAACCTCCTCCTACACAACCTATTACTATGTCGGGATAACTCTCTTCCATTTTCAGCTGCTCCTTTGACTCAAGGCCAAGTACAGTTTGGTGCATACATACGTGATTTAATACACTTCCTAATGAATACTTTGTTTCATCATGAGTGGCAGCATCCTCTACAGCTTCAGATATGGCTATTCCAAGACTTCCAGGATGGTTTGGATCTTCTTGGAGCATTGATCTTCCGGAATTTGTTCTATCGCTTGGACTTGGAAATACTTCTGCACCCCACAAATGAATGAGATTTCTCCTGTAAGGTTTTTGATCATAACTTACTCTTACCATATATACTCTACATGTTATGTCAAATAAGCTCGTTGCATAACTCAATGCAGATCCCCACTGGCCAGCACCTGTTTCAGTTGTTATGGTTTGCGTACCCTCTTTCATATTGTAGTATGCTTGAGGTACTGCTGTGTTAGGTTTGTGACTTCCAGCAGGAGAAACTCCTTCCCATTTGAAGTATATTTTTGCAGGAGTTTTCAATGCTTTCTCAAGTCTCACAGCTCTATAAAGTGGTGAAGGTCTCCATACAGCATAAATATCAAGAATTTCCTTGGGAATATTTATCCACCTTTCTTGGGAAACCTCCTGTTTTAGGATCTCCATTGGAAAGATTACGGAAAGCTCTTCCAATGTGGCTCTTTTAAGTGTTCTAGGACTGTATACAGGTGGCAGAGGTTTTGGGAGATCTGCCTGTATGTTATACCATCTTTTTGGCATATCGTTTTCGTCCAAAAATATTTTGGTTTTTTCCATTTTTATCCTCCTTTAATATTGTTTAAAAAACTAAAGTATAATTCAACAGTATAAATAAGACCTCTAATTGTTTAGATATCTATCTATACAAAATCCCTATGAGTAAGCGTAAACCTAAATTTAGGTCGCTTAGTATCGCCACCACCAAAATCTAAGAAAAGAGTCTTTTTTTACTATTTTGGTTTTATCATATGGCCTTATACTCATAGTACCAAAAGATTTTACCATAAATATCCTTATAAATCTTTTGTATCAGATTTTCCTTGATTAGCAACTGACTTTATAGCCTTTTCAATCTCTTCTGTATCTCCAAGGTAGTAATTTTTTAGTGGCTTTAAGTTCTTATCAAGCTCATACACTAAAGGAATACCTGTGGGTATATTTAAATTTACTATTTCTTCTTCTGAAATATTGTCCAGATATTTTACAAGTGCTCTAAGGCTATTGCCATGGGCAGATATTAATACCTTTTTGCCACTTTTTATTGTTGGGGCTATTGTTTCATGCCAGTAAGGTAAAAATCTTTCAACCGTATCTTTAAGGCACTCACTTGTGGGTATCTGCTCTTCTTTCAAATCTTTATAGCGTGGATCAAAACCTGGATACCTCTCATCACTTTTTTCCAATTCTGGCGGTCTTATATCATAACTTCTTCTCCAAATTAAGACCTGCTCTTCTCCATATTTTTCGGCCATTTCTGATTTGTTAAGTCCTTGAAGGGCACCATAATGTCTCTCGTTTAGTCTCCAAGAGTTTATTATAGGTATCCACATAAGATCCATCTCTTCAAGAGTTAACCATAAAGTTCTTATGGCTCTTTTAAGGACTGAAGTATAAGCTATGTCAAAAGTGTATCCAGATTCTAATAATACTTTTCCTGCTTCTTTGGCCTCTATTAAGCCTTTTTCAGAAAGGTCAACATCAGTCCAACCAGTAAATCTATTTTCTTTGTTCCAAGTACTTTCACCATGCCTTAATAGTACAACTCTATACATTTTAATTCCTCTAAATTACTCTTTTTCCTATTTTAAAATAATTACTTTTAAGTTTATTTAACTTTGGCCTTAACAGCAGCATAAACTTTTTTATCGATAATAAATTTTTCAATTTTGAATCCATTTTTTTCCAATAAACCAAAGATACCTTTTTCATCTATAAAGGATTTATAGTTTAAATAGTGATCCTTTCCAGCAATAAATTCAATAATTGAATTCATTAATCCCTTAATTAGGGTTTTTTTTTGCACTATATAATCATAGGCAACAATCTTGTCAGTAACTTTCTTTACTTCTTGTAAAGACTTAGATCTGCTGTTAGAGTCCATTTCATGAAGAGACAGTGAAAAAATTGCATAGTCAAACTTTTCTTCTGTTAAATTGTATATCTTGTTTGCATCTCCATGTATAAATTCAACATTGAAAATATTGTTCTTTTCTTTAAGTGAATTGGCATAATCGACCATTTTTTCAGAAAGTTCAATGCCTAAAATATATCTACATTTGTTGGAAAGATAAAATACCAATGAGCCTGTTCCACAACCTATATCTATAACTTTTGAATTCTCTTCTATTAGGCCTGATATAATTTTTCTAGTACTTTCTGTGTATGGGTCGATCAAATAATTGTATAATTTTCCATCGTACCAATGATTATTATCTTCTTGCTTTCTCATTTTATTACTCGTTTGAAATAGTATGTTAAAAATTGGATTTTTTACAATTTATTTCAAATATTTTTCTTTTCTCAAATATTCTCGACTCTTTATAATGTCTTCAGCAGTAATCATCTCAAGTATTATCCTGCCAGAATAATTTGTTTCATCTATAGCTTTGAAAATTTTAGGAAAACTAATGTTTCCTTCTCCAAGTGGCAGATGATTATCAAATTCTCCAAAATTATCATGCAAGTGCATGTGAACTAGATAATTTTTTAGATCGTGCATATATTTGCTTATATCTACATCGTTAGTCTCAAGGTGTCCCACATCCATAGTATGTTTTATCCCTGAAACAACATCATGACTTAAAACCTCTAGAACTTCTTGAGACACCCTCATAGTTGTAATAAACGTATCTGGCATATTTTCTAGAGCAATGGTAACTTCGTAATCTTTATTGAAATCTGATATCTCTTTAAGCGAATCAAAAAGAATTTTTTTAGTTTTTTCTCGTGATTTATATGTCGCTGATGAGTGTCTTCCTGGGTGAAATGTAAGCATTTTTCCATCTATTTCATTTACTGCAAATATTGAATATTTGACTTGTTTTATAGATTCTTTTCTTATAGCACTATTTAGGCTTGAGATGTTTATGTCTGAAAAGGGTGAATGCATTGTATAATCTAAATTATATGAAGAGAGTAGCTCTTTAATTTCAGGTAAGTTTTCCTCATCAACTGTATGATTATTTTCTGCAACTATCTCTAGTAGTTTAAAATTATTTTCTTCCCCCCATGAAAGAGCGATTTCTAAAGAATCTTCATAAAATGCCAGAGAGGAAAAACCTAGTCTTTTATTCATTAAAAGTGGTATTTTTATCTATTTTAATAGTTTTCTCTTTTCTTTTTATACAAATAATTTATTAAAAACTATTATCTTTTTTATTAATTTTTATTATAGAAAACCTTAAATATTATTAAATTAAAGAAATGCCGAGGTGATTAGAATAAGGAAATTTTTTATTGCCATACTCTTAGTTTTAGCAATTTCGCTATCCTTAGGATGTTTAAATCAAGCACCAACTGAATCAGAAGATAAAATAATTGTATATGCAACTATTCTTCCTCAAAAAGAGATGATTGAAGCCGTTGGTGGTGATTTAGTGGATGTTAGTATAATTGTACCACCTGGATCTTCTCCACATACTATGGACCTTACACCAAGTCAATTAACAGGTCTTGCTAAAGCAAATATGTA
>PWMA01000027.1 GCA_003558335.1 Candidatus Methanofastidiosia archaeon
AAATATGAATGTCATGATTGGATCGGGTATTGAATTTGAAGTAAATTCAATGGATAAGATTGTAGATCTCAATAGAAATATGTTTGTAGTTGATAGTTCTAAAGGAGTTAAGTTAATCGATATGGCTACACACGACCATCACCATGAAGGAGGAAAAGACCCACACATATGGCTTTCTCCAAGGAATGCAAAAATAATGGTGCAAAATACTTACGAAGGACTAATTGAAATTGACCCAGAAAATAAAGAATATTATACTGAAAACAGAGACATTTACTTAAAGAAACTTGCTGAAGTCGATAAGTATATCTATAACGAGTTAAAAGATATACCAAATAGATCATTTATGATATTCCATCCTGCTTTTGGATACTTTGCAAAAGATTACGATCTTAATCAAATTGCTGTAGAAATGGAAGGAAAAGAACCAACTATAAAATCCTTAGCTAAAACTATAGAAGAAGCTAAAAAAGAGAATATCAAGACTGTATTTATTTCACCAGGATTTAGTGGACAAGCTGCAGAAATTATAACAAAAGAAATAGGCGGACAAACTGACATTTTAAATCCTTTGGCAGAAAATTACATAGAAAATCTTAAAATAACAGCAAACAAAATAAAGAATCAGTAATACTATGACTAAAGAAATAATCAGATTAGAACATGTATCTTTTGATTATGGAGATCATCGAGTATTGGAAGATATAAATCTTAAAGTTTATGAAGACGATTTTCTTGGCATAATAGGGCCAAACGGCGGAGGTAAATCAACACTATTAAAAATAATTTTAGGCCTTCTTGCTCCTAGAGAAGGCAAAGTTTTTCTTTTCAATAAATCCCCTAACGAAGGTAGAAAACACGTGGGTTACGTTCCTCAACATACTTTAGTTGATCGAACTTTTCCAATTTGTGTTAAGCAAGTTGTCTTGAGTGGGAGAATAGGTTTCACTGATTTTTTAAGAAGGTATTCCAAAAAAGATAAGCAAATTGCAGACAAAGTTATGAAAATAATGGGAATTAAAGAAATTAGAAATACTCAAATTGGAGAACTATCTGGAGGACAACTTCAAAGAACCCTAATAGCCAGGGCTTTATCGACTGAGCCTGAGTTACTTTTGCTTGACGAACCTACTTCTAGTATTGATGTTCAAGCAGAAACGGATTTCTATGATTTTCTCCATGGACTTTCTGAAAAAATGGCAATTGTACTTGTTACTCACGACACAGGAGCAATATCCTCTCATGTCAAAACAATTGCCTGTATCAATAAAACTCTTCATTATCATGGTGAAAAGACTATACCCCCTAAGATATTTGAAAAGCTATATGGATGCCCAATAGAGCTTATAGGGCATGGAATACCACATAGAGTTTTAAAGGAGCATGACGAATGACTATATTCCAATATGCCTTTTTTCAAAACGCTCTTATGGCCGGAGTTTTAGCTGCAATTGCATGTGGAATAATAGGCTCTTATGTGGTGGTAAAAAGACTAGTTTTTATATCTGGAGGGATATCACATGCTGCATTTGGTGGTATAGGTCTCGGTCTATTTTTAGGATTGAATCCTCTTTTAACCGCAATAATCTTCAGTGTTTTTTCTAGCTCTATATTAGGAATTATATCTAAAAAAGCATATCAAAGGGAAGACACTTTAATTGGCGCAATGTGGGCAATTGGGATGGCATTTGGTATTTTTATGATATACCAGACTCCAGGCTATGTCCCAGATCTTGCTAGCTATCTATTTGGAAATATACTAACAGTTTCAAGAGTAGATGTTCTGATAATGCTTACTTTAAATATTACTATAGCTCTAATTGTTTTTATTCGATATAATGAATTTCTTGCATTTTCATTTGATGAAGAATTTTCTGAAGTTACAAATGTTCCTGTAATGAAGACCTATATTGTTTTGTTATCCCTTGTAGCATTAACTGTTGTCATTTTGGTAAGTGTAGTTGGAATAATATTGGCTATGGCACTTGTCACACTTCCTGCAGCAACAGCAAGTCTTTTTACAAATAGCCTCAAAAAGATGATTCTTTTTTCTGTATTGATAGGCATATTTTATATGTTTATAGGCATAGCTATGTCATTCTTTTTTAATCAACCCTCAGGTGCAACAATAGTCCTTACTTCAGGAATATCTTATCTTGGATTATTAGGGGCAAAGTCTTTAATAAGAAATCATTATTAGGACTGGAAGTGGTAAAAATGTCTGTTATTAGTGTATCTATTAACGATGAGCTGTTAAGTAAATTGGATATTTTGCTCAGTGCACAAGGATTTTCAACTAGATCTGAAATCATTAGAGAGGCGTTGAGAGACTATATAACAACTGATGTTTGGGAAGACGGAAAAGGGCCTTTGATTGCGACAGGGATGGTTATTTCTAATAAGAAATCTGAAAGTCCTTTGAATACTATTCACCACAAATATGAAGATGTAGTTGAAACAACATTGCATACTCATCTAGATGAAAAATATTGTCTCGAGATATTTATCTTAAAAGGAGAAACAAAAGAAATTAAAGAATTTTTAACTGAGCTAAAGGGCCTAAGTGGAGTTAAGGCAGTAAAACATGCTTTACTATCGGCAGAGGTTTAAGAAAGATGTACGTATGTGGGATTGATGAAGCAGGAAGAGGTCCCGTAATAGGGCCACTTGTCGTAACATCTTTTTCAGTTCCTGAAGACAAAATTGATCAAATCAACTCTCTTGGAGTCAAAGATTCAAAGAAAATCAATCCTAAAAAGAGAATTCAACTATCCCATGAAATTTTAAATCTTCAGGGAAAAGTCTTTTTTAAAATTATTAGCCCTTCTTTTCTTAATAAGGAAATGAAAAGGTATACTTTAAATGAAATTGAACTATTTGCATTTAGAGATTCTATAATTGGCCTTAAAGTTCCAATAAAAAAAGTTATTTCTGACGCATGTGATGTAAATGTAACTAGATTTTCTCACAATTTAAAATCATTACTTGGGCAAGATTATTCTAATTCTGAATTTATTGTTTCTCATAAAGCAGAGGACAAATATCCAATAGTCGCAGCTGCTTCTATTCTTGCAAAAGTAAAACGTGATGAACTTGTAAAAAAAATAGAAACTGAAGCAGGTGTATCTTTTGGAAGTGGATATCCTAACGATCCAAAAACTAGAAAATTTCTAGAAGAGTATTATAAAATTCACAATAGTTTTCCTGATTATGTAAGAACGGAATGGAAAACGTTGGAAAATATAAAAAATACAATTATGCAGGAGAAACTATTTTAATTTCCTACTTGTCTTTAGTTCCGATTTCAAGCACCGTTACTACTATAATTGCAATTACCGCTCCTAGTATGAAATTATCGAATATTAATGCGAAGACAGCACCTAAGGTAACGCCAATTAACATATTTTTCACTTCTGATCTCTTTTTCCTCTGTTGTTCTGTTTGCATTTTTTTCTTTTTTTTCATCAAATACACCTTTAATTGAATTTTTTTGTACCTTAATATATTTTGCCCTCATTTTTTGTCAATGAAAATTCAATTGCTGCAGACATATGTTCTTTTAAAGTATCAAACAGAGGCACTTCAACTTCACTTGAATTTATTATCATTGGAAGTTCTGTACAACCAAGTATTATTCCTTCAGCTCCACTTATAACAAGCTCCCTTATAATTCTTTTAATTTCTTTTTTAGAGGACAAGTTTATCTTTCCATTGGCCAACTCTTTATAGATTATTTCGTTTATTATATCTATATCTTCTTTTCTAGGAACTATAATTTTTAAGTTATGTTTGTTTCTTAATCTATTTTTGTAAAAATTTTCTTTCATTGTAAATTTAGTTCCAAGCAATCCTACCGATTTTATGTCTTCTTTCTTTATTCTCTCAGCTATAACATCTATAACATTTATTACAGGAATACTAATTTCTTTTTCTAAATCTTCAACCACCAAATGCATGGTATTTGAGCATATTATTATTCCTTCAGCCCCTGCTTTTTCTAAATTTTTGCATATTTTTATAATTTCTTCTATAATCATGTCCCAATCATTTTGCATTTGTAGAGTGATAATCTCTTCAAAATCAACCGAGTATAATAATAACTTTGCAGAATGGTTTTTGCCAAGTCTTTCGTTTAATATTTCGTTTATAGTTGTATAATATTCAATTGTAGATTGCCAGTTCATTCCACCAATCAATCCAAGAAGCTTCATAAATTATTTATCTATTTTTTAAATAAAAAATTACCTGCTAATTGGAATATGGCACAAGTAATATAAGCCCTCTAAAATAAGTTTTTCTTAATGAATACAAAAGAGATGAATCCTTTCATATTTGCATTGATTTTAGCATTTTTATATTACATATTTTTTATACTCTTTAATTATTTTTTCTTTAATAATATTGATTATAGAACCCCTTTTATAGGCGCCATTATTTTTTCTACTGCCTACATAGTGATGGATAAAATTCTAAAAATTAGAATAGAAAAGAAGATAAAAAAATAATCTATTCAGGAACCTTAGCAAACATTCCAACTCTTTCGCTCTTTTTTGGAATCCTTCTGACATCAACTATTATAAAATCCTTCACAGCTCTTACTGCACTAAAAGGAACAAGAACTAAATTTTCCTTGTCAGTTATCATATTTTCCAAAATTACATCAGTTGTTGGTTCTACTACAAGAGCTATAAGCTCGCCTGTATCTTCATTTATGACCATATCAAAAAGAGTTCCTATTTCATGGCCCTGTTCTGTTACAATCATCTTGTCTCTTAATCTTGTTGCTGCTATTTTACCCATAAAATCCCCTTATAATGTTAGTTATATCATTCTTTAAATATAAGTTTTTCCTATTGTTTTTCATTAATTCTAAAATTTTATCAAATTAACTGCTTCTGAATTTAATAGGTTTATATTATATAGATTTATATACTAATAATGAATCTATTTTAGAAATTTTTTTTAATTTAATCTCTATTTAGTAAATCATATAACTTTTTTATCTCTTAAGAAAGAAACAAAACAATTTCTACCACAAAAATAGATTCTTGTTAAATGTTTTTTATCTTTCCACAACTCTAGGACTATTCTGTTTTTATCTTTTATATCAAAATCAGTATCGCAATACTTACATTTTTTAATTTTCTTCTCCATTTGTCTCACCAGTTGGGAAATAATACCAAATATAAAATTTTCTATTTAATTAAAGAAAAAATTAAATATTTAAATCTCTTAAAGCAAGTTCTATGTCTTCAGCCTTTATAGTTTTTCGTTTAGCATGTGCTGAATAATCTTTAGCTTTTCTTGCTATTATTCTTGAGTAGTCCTCAAGAGCAACACCCAATACCCTACAGGCATCTTCTGAAACTCTTTCTGCCCCTTCTTTTCTAATAAGTCTTTCAAGTGGGGCTAGAGGAAGTTCTTCTGGCTCTCTCATAAATATACCTCCTTTGATTGCCGAAAAAGGCAAATTAAACTTAAATATACTAATAACAAGTCTTATTTAAACTTTTCTCTAAAAAAAGAGTTTTTATTAAAAAATAAAAATTATTCGACTAAAATGGAGTTTATTAGGCCATCTTGGCCAGGTCTCGAAGTAACTCTTGCTTTGCCTACTTCTGTATTAATGATTGCTCCCTTTGTTATAATATTTCTCCTAACAAAGTGTCTGTTCGCAGAATTTTCAACTACACTTAAGATCTTTGCTTTTTTGAATCCTTCTTTTGTGAGTATATTGGAATATTCAGTCTTCATAACCTTAATTTTTTCATTTCCGCCAAAACATCTAATTTTTTTCTTACTCAAACTTCCCATAGTAGTGGAAGTTGATTCTCTACCAAGCTCTCTCTTTAATTTTTTTCTTGAGTGCGTTAGTCTACCGCCTGTTAATTTTCTCTTTGATCTAGCTTGCCAAATTGACACATAATCACCCTTATATATGGCTTAAAAGGTCCAATAATGTTTATAAAGTTTTCCATATTTGTTTTGATATGGGCAATTTTAACTCTGATATAATAAAGGCTGAACATGGCGGAGGTGGAGAGATGATGGAAAATTTGATAAAATCTCTCTATGTTGATATCTTCTCTCTAAACTCTATTAATGGGGGGCTGGGCCTTAAAGATATGGACGATTCCGGTACCATCCCTTTTAATGATGGCCATATTGTTTTTACTACTGACTCTCATACAGTCACTCCTCTATTTTTTCCAGGTGGAGATATAGGGAGACTCTCCGTTTCAGGAACTATTAATGACATAGCTGTGATGGGCGCAAAAACTTTGGCTCTATCCTCAGGAGTTATAATCCCAGAAGGTTTTGCTACTGAAGACTTTCGTAAAATAATAAAATCTATGAACGATACTCTAAAGGAAGCCGGAGTTCCATTAATAACAGGGGACACAAAAGTAGCTGGAAATGATCTTTTCATAAATACTTCTGGAGTAGGCTACTCAAAAAAAATACTTTCAGATAAAGATCTTAAGGAAGGAGATGTGATCATAGTTTCTGGAACTATAGGAGATCATGGCGCATCTATGCTTTCAGTAAGAGAAGACATCCCATTCCTATCAAATATTAAATCAGATGTGGCACCCTTAAATCAGATGATTGAAACTATACTTTCCTATAAAATTCACGCAATGAAAGATCCTACAAGAGGGGGTATTGCTAACGCATTAAACGAATTATCTAAAAAATCAGGTGTAAAAATTGAGATTAAAGAAGAGGCAATACCTGTTAGGGAAGAAGTACTTTCTATTTGTGATATTCTTGGCCTAAATTTTATGGAAATTGCTTGCGAAGGAAAAGTTTTAATTGCTGTAGAGCGAGAGGATGCAGGACAAGTTCTTGATATTTTAAGAAAAAATAGTCTGGGAAAAGAAGCAGCAATTATAGGCGAGGTTAAAAAAGGAGAAAAGGTAATTCTAGAAACTATGATAGGCGGTAGGAGAATATTGGAACCACCCGTATCTGATCCTGTTCCAAGAGTGTGTTAGACAATACCTTTTTCTCTCATTGATTTTATTTGTTCTTGATTATATTCTAGTTTTTTCAGTATCTCTTCTGTATGCTCTCCAAGTGTGGGAGGTGGTAAATTTATTGAACATCCTGTTTTAGATAATTTTACCGGTAATCCTGGGATCTTAATAAGGCCATATGCTGGACTATTTACTTCTTCTATCATTTTCCGATGAATTACTTGGGGATCCTCTAACAGACGGTCAATTGTATATATTGGCCCAGAAGGAATTCCAAATTTTTCAAATATTTTTAACCATTCATCGCCTGTTTTTTTTACAAGCTCATTTTCTATTATTTTTACAAGCTCTTCCCTATTCTTCAAACGTTTCCCATTGTCTGAAAATTTTTCATCTTCAGCAATGTCAAGTTTTAGAGACTCACAGAATTTTTTCCACAAATCTTCATTCCCAACTGCTATATTAATGTATATATCTTTGGTCTTAAAGGACTGATAAGGACAAATAAAAGAATGAGCACTTCCTGATCTCGAAGGTATTTTTCCTGAATGAAGATAACCTGTAGCAAAGTAAGTTTGCCATGAAACTTGGCAGTCTAACATAGAAGTATCAATAAATTGGCCTTTCCCTGTTTTTGACCTTGAAATAATCGCTCCAAGAATCCCATAACATGCAAACATACCTGCAGAAATATCAGTTACTGCAATCCCTATCTTAACTGGGCCTCCATCAGGTTCTCCAGTTTCACTCATAAGGCCTCCCATACCTTGTAGAATAAGATCATAACCTGGTTTGTGTTTGTAAGGTCCATCTTGACCAAATCCAGATATAGAGCAATAAATTAGTTTATCATTGATTTTCTTCATTTCATCATAACTAAGGCCAAGTTTATCCATGGTTCCAGGCCTAAAATTTTCCAATAGTATATCTGAATCTTTGACTATTTTTTTTACAATATCTATAGCCTCTGAAGTCTTAAGATTTAATGTAATACTTTTTTTATTCCTATTAATGCTTGCAAAGTATGTACTTAAATTGTCCTCTATATATGGTGGCCCCCAACCTCTAGAATCATCTCCTTTTTTAGGCCTTTCAACTTTAATAACTTCAGCACCCATATCTCCCAAAAGCATACTACAATAAGGGCCAGACAGAGCGCCTGAAAAATCTATTACTTTTATTCCTTCAAGAGGCATCATAAAACCACCTTGAACTTAGTTTAAATTCAAATATAAATAACTTTTCCAATAAATAGATATCTGAATGAGAATTACTTAGTAATAATTATTTTTTAATACAAACTATTTATGAATAATAAGGATAAATTTTTAATAGCAATTACGTTTCCTCTATACGGGAGATATTATGAGTAAAACCTTAGAAAATCTGACCAAGGCTTTCATTGGAGAAAGCATGGCAAGAAATAGATACACGATGTATGCTAAAATTGCTCAAAAAGAAGGATATGATGAAATATCTGAAATCTTTCTCTTGACTGCAGACAATGAAAGAGAGCATGCTAAATGGCTATTTAGAATGATAAACGATATAAAAAAGAAAGAAGGGGATGTCAAAGAAATTAATGTTGAAGCAGAAGCACCTTTGATTTTAGGTAATACTATAGAGAACATTAAAGGCGCTATAGAAGGTGAACATTATGAATATGCTAGCATGTATCCTGATTTTGCTAAAGCAGCAGATGAAGAAGGATTCACAGACGTTGCAAAGCGACTCAGAGCAATTGCAATAGCAGAAAAACATCATGAAGGCAGATACGAAAAACTATTACAAGAGCTTGAAAATGGCACACTTTTCAAAAAGAATGAAAAGGTTGTTTGGGTATGTAGAAAGTGTGGATATACTCACGAAGACAATGAGCCACCAGAAGAGTGCCCTTCATGCAATCATGAAAAAGCTTATTTTGAAAGAAAGTGCGAACTCTATTAAAATTTTATATCTTTTCTTTTTAATTATAGAATTTTGCCGATACTCAATTTTCACATATAGTAAATAGAGTTATAACAAGTTAAAACGCGTATAAATTATGAATAAAATTGAAAAAGCGACTTTCGCTGCAGGATGTTTTTGGGGTATAGAGTCTGCATTCTGTCAACTTGATGGTGTGATATCTACTCAAGTTGGCTATTCAGGAGGATTTACCGAAAATCCAACTTACGAAGAAGTGTGTAAGGATAA
>PWMA01000047.1 GCA_003558335.1 Candidatus Methanofastidiosia archaeon
CCGTATAGAGGGCCACTGGGTCTGTTAAAGGGTCTTCGTCTTGCGAAAATGAGTTAATTACTTCCAAGATTCTTTTCGTGTCTTCAATTATACGATTCTTTCGTTCTATTATTTTTTTGTTTTCATTAATTCCAGGTAAACCTTTTAGACAGTTATTTATAACCCCTCTAGCAATTTTTGAACTTTGGATTATTACCTCTGGTGTTGCGACATTGTAAGCTTCAGAGTACCCTACAACGTGAACAATATGCGGTTTTAGATACATACCAATTGTTATAGATGAAGCAAGCTCCCCTTTGGCAATATCTTCATCAACTGAAAGTGAGGCAAGGCCTGTTCTTATCATTCGAAAAATGATAAAATCTTCACTTGATAGATCCGATATAATTTCTAACTTTGCCAACATTTTTGCAATATCCATCTCAAGAGAGATTTCTGGAGGAACGTTTAACATAAACTGCTGAATATAGTGCCGAACTCCTAATTTTTTTGCATTGTATGTTGCTATATATGCAGAAGCAACTTCAATTGCATCTGTAGTTTTTCTAAGGCCCCATTGGTGAGAATCATTTATTTCGACCGGTACATTATTTTCTGCGTGCCATTTTATAGTTTGCTGATTTTCGCTAATTGCACTAACTAAATCTCTTTTTGACCTTCCATCTAGTTCTGAATACCAAAAAAGAGGTATAGCTCCCCATGAATTACCTATAGTTTCTTTTAACATACTTGCCCAATTAATCAAATCATTTGTTCCAGCATAGCACCTTAAAAGAGGCATGTTCCCACATCTTGATGAAGTATATATTGCTTCTAGATCCTCTATCCTACGAAGAGGAACTCCTCCACCTCCTTCAAGATCTTTACAAACAGTTTCTTGTTTAAAAAAACATTCTTGTGCTATTTGATCTGGACCTATAGATATAATATCTAAAGCCTTGCTTTCTGCTATTTCTTTAACACCATCAATTGTTTTTGCTAGAGAAGGTAATCCAAAATGATGTCTTATTAAAGGATAAGGGTAATATTTTTCTATTCGCGCATAAAGACTTTGAGGATATTCTTCTACACCGTATTCTTCGTTTCTTCCAAGAACTTTATCAACTATTTGATCTTCACTTTCAATTCCTCTAAATACTCCTTCGAAGATGCCAACTTCTTCAGCTAATTCACAAACAGCAGGAGTTCCTCCAAAAAAAAATTTTGATTTTAATTTATTTTCTTCAATAGAATTCTTTAATTTTTCAAATAAACTTTTAGCATTTTCTGGCTCAAGTCTATAACTTAAGCCCACCATCTCTGGATTTTCTTCTAAAATGATTTTTATTAACTTGTCTATATCGACACAAACTCCTATAAACTGCGTTTCAATTTTATTTTTATTTAATAAATTACCAAAATTATTAATTCCTTGAACATGAATACAGTTTCCTATTGTTGCAAGAATGGCCTTCATACTATCTCTCCCGCTATTAACCTTTTTATAGTTTTTAAATCAAAGTTTTTTATGCCCATATGCTCCACAGTTCTACCTTCGCTCCAAAAATCTCTTTCATGTTGAAAAGATGCTAAATTAATGAGAGAATCCATACATTTTGTTTCTACGCCAAACTTTTCCCCAATTGATGACATAGGAACAAGGCTCATTGGAACATCCTCTAAAATATATCTGTGATGAATAGTCGATGGAGCCATAACTCCTTTATACGCGGGAGTAGTTTGCACCGCTTCATAAAGATCTACACCTGTTGAGCCATAAGAGAAATAAAGCCAGTCTTTTACAGAAGGTACTACTATCCCCAAAGCTTCTGCTATTTTAGTTCTTTCTTCATCTACACGTTCTAAGACTTTGGCAACTCCTGGAGAAATCCCTTCAAGATAGTATTCAAAATTACCGTGATTTTCTACCCATCCAGTATTTAGTAGCATTACTCCGGGATGAAACATAACCGCAACATTTCCTAAACTTGTGTGAAGAACATCTGATGCAGGCGCAAATTGAGGAAATGCCGTTCTTAATTTTTTAATAAGTTCTGGATTCTTATAAGACATTACAGAGGACACAGGAACAGATCTCTTTATATCAAAAATTTTTACTTTATGAACTCCAAGTTTCCTTGATACAAATAAAAAGGTCTGGGCCTCTGCATAAATAATATCGTCCCTTGCTTTACCTTGTTTTCTAAATAAATTAAACAGTTCTAAAGCTCCACCTGTTCTACCTGGATTTAATACAATACTCTGCCCTGGTTTAGCATATTTTACCAGTTTTTCTCCTATTTCTCGATGCCCACCAGCGGGCACTACGACCATTATGATGTCTACGCCCTCTATGGCTTTTTGGAAGTCTTGACTAATTATGTTTAATTCTCCAAATCCTTCTATCTTTCCTTCAACTTCTATTCCTCCAGCATCTGCCAACGCTTCCATTTTTTTGTTGTCTCTGGTCCATATATTAACTGAAAAACCATAAAGGCCGAGGTATCCAGCCATTGCAAGTCCGCCGTTTCCTGCCCCTATCACACAAAAAGTAGGTTTATTTCCCCCCGTTTGCTTCATTCTATCAACTATTTCATCCCTTAATTTGTCAGCCATAATTAACACCTCCAGCGGTCATTGACTGTATATAATATGAATTATATTCTTAATCTATATTTATATAGATAATGGGGCTGCCAGATTTGAACTCAGGGTTTTGGCTCCCGAAGCCAAAAGGATGGCCAAGCTACCCTACAACCCCTTCAATCTTAATAAAAAAACTACAAAAACGTTATTTTATTCCAAAACTGAGTGCATTTTTTTAAGATCTTCTTCCTTTCTATTCATTCTTTCCATAAGAGCGCCTATCAATCCTTCAAAAAATAGAAACGTAGAAACTTCAAATAAAGTTCCCAAAGGCGCAAAGGAAGGCACTTCATTGTGGAAACCTTTTTGAACAAATCTATTAGGGTCTGTCCTATGCTTTGTATTTATAATCAATGACTTTGCAGCCTTTTTTGCTAGTTTGGAATTTTTGTTTGAGGTAATTACAACAATGTTTCCTTTTATTGATGAAGCTATCTGAGATGCCAAACACACACTTTTTGTTTCCCCTGAATTGGATATAGCGATAAGTAGATCTCCTTCTTCCATAGAAGGAGTTATAGTTTCTCCTACGACATAAACTTTGAATCCTATTTGCATAAGTCTCATCGCAAACGCCTTTCCTACAAGACCACTTCTACCTGCACCAACAATGAATATTTTATTTGCTTTTAAAATCTCAGAGATCACTTCTTCTATTGTGTTTTCTTCTATCTCTTCCATAAATGAGCTTATTTCTGAAATAATATTCCTCACGGAAGTTTTTACATTCATTTTCTTTCACCCATTGCTTTAACAAACCCGTAAAACACCGGCGAGACAGACTCTACTCTTGACTTAAACTCAGGATGAAATTGAGTTCCTATAAAAAAAGGATGATTTCTTATCTCTAAAATTTCCATTAGATTGTTTGAAGTTTTACCTGAAAATAAAAAATTTTCTCCTGTTTGAAGTATATCGATGTAGTCAAAACTTACTTCGTATCTATGCCTATGTCTTTCGTAAATTTTATCTTTTTTGTATAATGAATAAATCCTAGAGTTTTTTTCAAGAATTATCTCTGACGCTCCAAGCCTCATAGTTCCTCCCTTATCTGAAATCTTTTTTTGTTCAGGCAGTAAGTCGATAACAAAATGTTCAGAATTACCAACTTCAGAGGTGTTGGCATCTTTTAGGCCACAAACATTCCTTGCGTATTCTATAACAGCAAGTTGAAATCCTAAACATATACCCAGGAAAGGTATTTTGTTTTCTCTAGCATATTTAATTACATTTATTTTTCCTTCAATACCTCTTGATCCAAATCCCCCTGGAACTAAAATACCGTCAAATTTGTCAAGTTCACCCAACGCCTTTTTACCTTCAAATTTTTCAGCCTCTATCCAATGTAGTTTGGTATTATAACAAGTTTTAAAAGAGGCATGTTTAATTGCTTGGGAAATACTAAGATAAGAGTCGTGGAGTCCCGCATACTTTCCAACAATCGCTAGATTTACATCTTTTTTATAAGTTTCACACAGAGCGGAGTTCCATAATGAAAGATTGGGCTTACCATCAATTTTAAATTGATCTAAAATTTTTTGTCCTATTTTTTCTTCATTAAAAATAAGGGGTATTTGATGAATATCTTCGACATCAGGAGCACTTATAACATGGTCGACTCTAACATTTGTAAAAAGTGCAATTTTTTCTTTTGAATTTTCACTTAGCTTTTCACCACTTCTACAGATGATTATATGAGGACTAATTCCAACCTCTCTCAATGTTTTGACAGAGTGTTGTGTTGGTTTTGTCTTTGGCTCTCCAACGACAGTTAAGTTGGGCACAAGCGTAACGTGAATAAATACTACATTATCTTCTATAGCAAGCTGCCTTAAAGCTTCAAGAAAGGGCATACTTTCAATATCTCCGACAGTTCCTCCAACCTCAATAACTGTTACATCATAACCTTTTGAAACACTTCTAATTTGATTTCTTATTTCATCAGTTATATGGGGGATAATTTGAACCGTTTTGCCAAGGTAGTCTCCCTTTCGTTCCTTATTAATGACTTTAAGGTAAACTTTCCCTGTAGTGATATTATGTGCCTTTGTTAGTTGTATATTCAAAAATCTTTCATAATTTCCAAGATCTAAATCTACCTCTCCTCCATCATCCAAAACAAAAACTTCACCATGTTCAAATGGAGACATAGTTCCCGCATCAACATTAACATATGGATCTATTTTTACTACAGTAACTTTATGTCCCATCGATTGAATTATTTTTGCTACAGAGGCAGTAGTCACTCCTTTCCCTAGACCAGAAATAACCCCTCCGGTAACTACCACATATCTAATAATCGTTGTTTCAATTTATTCCTTATATAGGTTATTATGGAGAGTCTACATATTAAATTTAAATTTTTTTAGGGAGTGATCGTCGTTCCTGCATTTCCATTAAGCGCATCCTCTGTTTTATCTAGAGATGTTATTATGGCTCTCTTTCCCTTAGCTTCTTCAATGAATCTGATACAAGCTAATACCTTTGGGCCCATGCTCCCTGCAAGGAAATGACCTTCTTTCATATAATTTTTAGCCTCTGCCACAGTCATTTTTCTAACTTGTTTCTGTTCAGAAGTTCCATAATTCAAATAGGCCGCATCAACATCTGTAAGAACTAAAAAAATATCCGCTTTAACTGCCTCTGCAAGCCTTTCTCCAGCTTTATCTTTATCAATTACGCCATCAATTCCTATTAAAATTCCATTTCTGTCTTCTACAACAGGAATTCCACCCCCTCCTGACGCAATAACTATTACCTGGCTATCTACAAGTTTTTTTATAGCACTGGCTTCAGCCGGCCTTACAGGGTCTGGAGAAGGAACAACTCTTCTATATGGTTTGTTTGCAGTAGGTTTAACTTTTTTAATTACGTGCCCTTTCATCTTTTTGTCAATATGCTCTTGACCTGGTTTAGGGTCTAATATGTATCCCTTTTCAAAAACTATTTTTTTTGCTTCTTCTTCAGTAAAAAAATTACCAACTGGCTTAGAAGGGTCTTTAAAATCAGGATCATCTTTAGATACTACTACCTGAGTAACCACAGTAGCCACAGGCATATCAAGATTATTCTTTTTTAATATATTTTGAAGAGTCCGTTGTATCATATACCCTATCTGCCCTTGGGTCATTGCACCCACCACATCCATTGGCATAGGCGGAACAACATCTGTACCTAAATCTTGCTGAACCATCAAATTCCCTGATTGAGGGCCGTTACCATGCGTAATTACAACTTTGTATCCCTCTTTTATTAATTTAAAAATAGATTCGCAAGCTATTCCGACATTTTTAAATTGCTCCTCATTTGTCCCTATTTCATCAGCCTGTTTTATGGCATTTCCCCCAAGTGCAACAACTATAGTTTCCATAAGATCACTTATTGGATTATTTATATCTTATTATATAAATTGAGCATTGTCTTTAAATGTTACTATTTGTCCCTATATATTCTTTGTTAAGTCATTCATTTGTCTAAATTTCATATAAATAAATAGTTAAAGTAATATATTATATACCCATAGGGTATATCAGATGATCAAATTTATTTAGTAATTGGAGAGTATGTAGTTCGTGTTATTGGAACAATTGGTATACTTGTAATTGTTTATGGCGTCTTATTAACAGTTATTAAACTTATTAAAATTGAGGAAAAAAGGATCAAAAGTAAAGTTTCTCTAAAAGATAACGATATACTAAGAATAACTCTTGGAAAATATCTATTACTTGGTTTGGAATTTCTTATTGCTGCAGATGTAATAAAAACTATATTGAAGCCTAGTTTAGAAGAAGTTGCAATTTTGGGGGCAATTGTAGTTATTAGGACAGTAATAAGTTATTTTCTAAATATAGAAACTGAAAAGTGTCAGTTACACCAAGATGAAGACGCCAAAATCAAAATCTAAAAGTCATAATTTTGTATTTACCAATTTATATGAGTTCCATTCATTTGCTGTACTATGCAGTAGTCTCATTGGATGTAATAGCAATTATCTAAAGAAAAAGTAGATAATCAGTATAGCTATAATTATAACCACTATTGGCGCAAATAGAGACCTGAGTATATGGTACAGTAAATACGCAATAAGTATTGCGACGATTATGGTAGCCCATAAAGGCAGTGATGACATACTATTATATTGTTTTTCTTATATTTAAAGATATGTGAGAACTATATCTTTTAGGTTTCTATGTACTTCAAACTAGAGCCTAGTTATTTGGCTTTTTCGAAACATTCTTGCGATTCTACATATCTTCCAATTTTATTGAGCATAAATCCTTTGTTCCACTAAGCTTCGGTGAAATTCGGATCTATTTGTGAAGCCTTGTCAAACTTTTCTAGAGCTTCTGTATACTTTCCCTGGTTGTGTAGGGTGAAATCTTCATTGTAACATTTTGAGCATCTAGAAAATCATTTTTTTCAGTTTCTTCAATTTTGATTTAGTATCCAATTTTTCTGGTTCTTTGATTTGGGATTGGTTATCTGTTGTAATTCAAGGGCAAATTTATTACTATGGCAATTGCTAACAATAAACTTATTATTTTTTATTCATTTATTGTCTTTCCAAATATAAATAACATGAAAAAAGAGTTCATGATTGCTTTGTATAACTCTTCTCTTGTTATACAAAGCAAGGGGATATCGAATTTTTAATCGCCCTATCTAAAAAATGGCTTTGGAATTTCTTTACTTAGAAATCCCTTTAGCCCCTTCTAATTTACAGTGTTTGGCTTTGCTTGAACTGCTCTCGTTTAAGTTCGTCTGATTGATTTTGCTTGAACTTCGCTTTGTCTTGGGCTTGTGCCAACTGATCTTGCTTGTGTTCGTCTGATTGATTTTGCTTGAACTTCTCTTTGTTCTGACTTTGTGCCAACTGATCTCGTTTAAGTTCGTCCGCCTGGGTTTGCTTGAATTCCGCTTTGTTTAGGTTTTGTTCTAAATGCTCTCTCTTGATTTCATCTGTTAGATCTTGCTTGAACTTCTCTTTGTTCTGACTTTGTGCCAACTGATCTCTCTTGACTTCATCTGTCTGGTTCTGTCTGAATTCTGCTTTGTTTTGGCTTTGCGCTAGTTGCTCTCGTTTAAGTTCATCCGCCTGGGTTTGCTTAAACTGATCTTTGTTCTGGCTTTGGTTGAACTTCTCCCTGTTAAGTTCATCTTTCTGGGTTTGCGCTAACTCCTCTCTGTTATTGCTCTGGTTATGCTTGAACTGGTGTTTATTTCTGTTATGGATTGATTCATCCATCTTTAGTTCATCTGTCTGGTTTTGGTCAAATTGCTGTTTATTGTCCTTCTGTTTCTTGTTGAACTGCTCTCTCTTTTCACTCTGGTTTTGATTGAATTTCTCTTTGTTCTGACTTTGTGCCAACTGATCTCTCTTGACTTCATCTGTCTGGTTTTGCTTAAACTGATCTTTGTTTTCTGTCTGTTTCTGCTTTAACTGTTCATTTTTAATTTCATTGTCATGTCTTTGCATTATATAACCTCATATAATATGTACATCTGCCTTATAAAGCTTTTGCCATTTTTCTTAATTTTGAATATAAAATTTGCTAAAATAAGCCTAATAAAGACAAAATTATGCCTTTTTTCTAAATATAAAAACAAATTTAGGGCAGGTGACGAATAGCCTAGGTAAAGGGTTCGATGACAACTTTTGACCTGCATTTAGAATAATACTCTTCTATAACGACAAATTACCCAGTAAATAACCGAGTAAACTTGAAGTTGCTTTAATACAATATATGGGGATATAAACTATGTTGGGCGTAGGGTATTAGCAACATAAAAATGGTGACATTTGAGTACTAAATGAAAGTTCACCGTCAATGGACAAGTCCATGAAGATATTACGTTTATGTACAAAAAATAAAAATATTTTAAAAAATTGCCAGACTTGAAAATATGGCTGAAAGTACTATAAAGGCTATGTATGCTAGTATTAGCGCTATAAAGGCCTTTGTCCAAGATGTCCCATAGAGGGTTTTTACGACCCATAGTGCTACTATGAAACTTATAATTGTTCCGATAATCCCTAAAGACCCGAAAAAGGACCCCAGTATAACACTTAATACTATTAATACAACTACACCGATGATTGCGTTCACGTATGAAGAATCATCAATACCTGCAAATTTAGCCCCTATCCATAGGAATATGGCAGATATTAATATTAAGACAATCAAGCCTATGATGCTTATATTCCATATTCCTCCTATCGTTATTGTATTTAACATTTTTTCACCATGCTATATAATAATAACTAGTATTTAATTTAATCTGTTTTTAAACATCTTAATTTATGGAAAAATGAATTTGATATATATTTTTTATAATAGTAATTATTTCTTCTATTAATTAACTTTGGTAAAAATGACCACAAAATAATACCGCGTTTGGTTTATAAAAGTGTGCGGGGGAAGGGATTTGAACCCTCGAAGACCTTCGTCACCGGATCTTAAGTCCGGCGCCTTAGACCAAGCTCGGCAACCCCCGCTTAGAAAAATATCCAAAAGCATCTCTTATAAGTTTA
>PWMA01000130.1 GCA_003558335.1 Candidatus Methanofastidiosia archaeon
AAGATACCCTGTTAAAAATTTCTCCAGGGTATCCAGAATAGGACATTAGTTTGTCATAATGCTTCATTTGTTCCCAAAAATCATCATTTGAAATACCTTTATCGCTTAGTATTTTTAGGTAACTTGATTGGTTAATTGAAGCATTCCATTTTTCTATCCAATTCATTATGATACCTTCTTTAGATTAAAGAACGTTTCTTTGTTGTAGATTCCATATAGAGGGTCTACGTACCATCCAGCGTATTTATTACTGTAAGGGGTGATGACTTCATTCCAATACAAAGCTATTCCTGGTAGATTTTCTGAATAGTAGTCTTGAACATCATGTGCATACTGTTCAAGTTTTATAGGATTTGAAGTAGCCAAGATATTGTCACATATTTTTAGAAATTCTGGATCGTCCAATATATGAAGGACTCCTTGTCCAGTTCTTCTTGAGTCAAAATATCCTGTTCCCCATTGGGCATGCATTAACATTCCCCAAGGTGTTGTTCTTGTGATAGTTAGATCATAGTCATACCTATCTTTCAAAGATATCCATGTGCTTGTATCAACAGATTTTAATTCTACGTCGATGCCAACGTTTTTCAGATATTCTTGTACTAATTCTGCTGAACGTATCCAATCTGAACGAACGAGTAGATTTATTTTCATATTGCTGCCATCTGGCATTTGTCTTATTCCATTTCCACTTTGATCTAAATAGCCTGCTTCGTCCAATAATCTTTTTGATTTTTCGACGTCATAAAATAATTGAGGAGTTTCTTTGAAAAATCCCATTGTTGGTGGAACAAATCCTCTGTTTGGAACAGCGCCGTACCCCAAAGCTTCTATCTTTACAATTTCTTCATAATTGATTGCATAAGATATAGCATTCCTAAAGTTGATATCTGAACTTGGGGCTTCCCTTAGATTTAATCCTAAAAATACTAGTCCAACATTCATTCTTTGGAGTATATCGTATTGTCCTTTGTCCAATAACCTTTGTACATTTTGGTAAGGATAACTACCGGCATACCTATAATACACGTCCAAGTTTCCTCTTTCAAGGTCAAGTGCCAAGGCATCTTCAGATCTATACATATGTACTTCTATGGTATCTACAATAGATTGTGGACCTTTCCAATATGGATTTTTATTTAAAGTTACCACTTGTGATTCGAGATTAACATTGGATACAAAGTATGGTCCGCTGCCGACATAGTTTTCTGTTTGAATGTAATTCATTGGATCTTCGATTGACTCCCAAATATGTTTGGGAAGTACATTGTAAGTAGCAAATTCTAGATCTGTTCTTGTATAAGATTCATTCCAATTGATCACTACTGCGTTCTCTTCAGGTATTACAACAATTGAATCTAGACGTGGTTTAATCCATCCAGCATAAGGTATTTTTTCTGCATAGTATTCTATAGAGAATTTTACATCTTCTGGAGTTACTTTTGTTCCGTCACTCCAATAAAGATTTGGATCTATGTAAAATTTCCATGTTTTACTGTCATTTGATGCTTCATAGTTTGTAGCCATGTTTCCAACTATTAATCCATTTTCATCCATACTTGTTAAGGTTAAATTTGTCACTTTCATGAAAATGCTAAGGCTAGTATCAAAATAGTTTGAAGCTTGAACCATGTTTGTAGTTCCTATTTTTAAAGTTACTTTTTCTGTATCTACTAAATCACCTTGATTGATACAGCCTGCAAAGATAGAAACAGAAAGAATAGCTACTAATAATAGACTTATTTTATTATTAATTATCACACCTCCTTAAGTGTTACCATCTAGATTATCGTGTTACTTATAAAGCTTTCGTTATAAAAAATATCAGAAAACTATTTAGGGATAAAATTTAAAGAATTATATATGAAATCAAACAGTCTTGTATCAGAAACTTTAAAAAAAATAAAGGATGCAGAAAGAGAGTTAATAAAGTTAAAAAATGAATATCTTTCTAAACAAGAGCCGCATTTAAAAGAAAAAATTGAAGAAAAAAAGAAAGAATTAGATAAATTGAGAGCACATTATAAAGATAATGTTATGAGATGTGATTAAACATTTGAAGTAAAAAAGATGTTCAGAGTATGGCTATTAAAGTTATTCAACTTTTATCGATGTAACTCCTTTTATTCCAAGTGAAGGTATATTAAACTCCCCGTCTTCATAGAAAACTAATTCATCAGAGATGTCACTTATTTTATAGATCGCTTCTCTATTATCTCGATAACTAAGTATGAGTGTTTCTGCACTTTCTCTTGGTAGTGGTTTACTTAATATCTGAGATATTGTTGCATGATTATATGTATTGTCTAGTACATCTTGGATTGAATAAAATACATTAAGATCTCTACCACTTAGGTAAATGACACTAGTCACGTTGCCATATATCGAAAGAGACTTTGAAACATCTATAAACTCTATAATTTTAAGTTTTTTAAGCCAGTTGCATTTGCAGTCATATAAGGGATCAGAAACTATCTTTAGTGGACCTCCATCTTCTTCAGTCAGCAAGGACCCATTTTTTTTATAACAAGCTATTACTTTTTCTCTATAAGGAATGCTCACTAAATAGAAATCTTCAGAAATATAGTTTACTATTCTACTTTCGCCAAATTTAGAAACAAGAGGGCCTTCCCATAAAGATTCTCTTATTTCTGTATCAATCCAGATTTCTTTGATACTAGAGTTCTCCATGGAATAAAGATCTTCAAATTCATATATATCAATTGAGCCTCCCTGGATAACGTAAAATGTCCAGTCGATATTATTTTGATTGCTGCAACCAGGTGTAGCGATGATTAAAGCTAAAAAAATAAAGAAAATATAAATTTTTAAAGATTTCATTTTACTTCAATCCTTCTTAAATCATTTACCCAAAAATCACTTGAGTATCCGGACATAATCAATCTAAAATCTTCAGATATGAATATATCTTCATTTGAGTATGCTTCTTCAAGAGTAAGTTCTATTGAATACCCATCTGCAGCTACAAATTCAACTGATTCTGCATCATCTAAAAATCTAGCTCTGTCCAAAATTGCCCCTAATGGAACTCCCGTGTATGTTCCCATTTCTCCTCTAAATTCTGCTTCAATAGTTTTCATCTGGAATCTTGCCAAATCTTCAGGTGCTAAAACTATATTAACTTGAGTGCTTCCAGTTACAACTAATGCATTTGAATAATCCAATAGTTTTATTTCTTTTAACCAATTAATCCAAAATTTTCCAGGTTGATCCGGTATAACAAGTTTTATTGGCCCACCAGTTTCTTGTGTTAATTGAATTCCTTCTTCGGCGTAGCACAGGTATCCGTTATAATATTCCTCTTTTGTAAGAGTTATCATATAATCATCTTTTGCCAAGAAAGATATGTAGTCAGGAGTTATATCAAGTTCATTTAATATATCAATTAGTCTAACCCCGGTATAATTTCCAGAGATTTCTGTTCCAGTTGATTTTACTAGAATTGCGTCAAAAGTTTCAGAGTTCATTGATTTTAATTGACTCAAAGTTATAGTCCCTTCATAGAGGCCTGTTACATTTACAGAGTATTCATTTTTATCATGTGTCTCAGTTACACATCCTATACTTATGGTCAAAAATAATATTGCGCATATTGAAATATATTTCATGTGCATTGTGTCACCAACTAATAAATAGTTAAGGCCTATATAAGCGTTATGTTATAAAAATCATAACCATAGCAAAACTTTTAAGCGATATATCAGAAAAGTTATATCGTGAAGAAGAAAATAAACTCTAAATTTCAAAATTATTGGCGCCTAAATAATTTTACTAGACTATATTTGAGAGAAAAATAATCATTTGGTAAGAGGATAAGTATGAAAAAGAAATCATTGTCTAGATCTAATAAAAAATATTATTTTTCAACAAAAGATCTTGTAACTATGGCCATAATTTCGTCTCTTGGAGGAGTATTGTCTACATACGTAGGATATCTAGGAAATTTAATTAATAGATTTTTTGGCGTTCCTTTTGGCGCTGGTCAATTTATGTCTGGGCTCCATATGTTTTGGATAATTTTTGCCATAGGTTTGTTAAATAAGAAAGGAGCGGGAACATTTGTTGGAATTTTGAAAGGATTTGTGGAATTTTTATCAGGGGGAAAATTAGGTTTATTCGTAATTTTGTTATCAGGTATTCAAGGATTGATTGCTGATCTATCTTTTTTACCTTTCAAAAAAGATTCTACAACAGGATATGTTATTGCAGGGGGGCTGTCAACAGCAGCCAATGTGTTTATCTTTCAGTTATTTTTTGCTCCATATGAAGCACTGCCTCTTTTTGTCACAATATCAGTAATTGCTTTGATATCAGGCGTTATTTTTGCAGGATTATTCCCTAAAGGTGTAGTTGAGCTATTCAAAACAAAACCAGAAGAAGGAGATAAAAAAATAAATCTAAAAAAAGGCATAACTATAGGAATTATAGTTATATTCGCCCTTGGTGCTACCTCATATTATTTGACTATGCCTTTGGGAAGAGAAGGTATAGATATTAGTGGAAATGTAGAGAATTCCTATGTGTATTATCCTTCTAACTTCAGAGACCAGGAAATAACTGTAAATGCTGAACTGATAGGAGATTATACTCATATTGAAGCTAAAGATTACAGTGGAGTGCCTTTAAAATATATCTTGGAAAAATCAAATCCCATAGGGGACAAAATCACAATTATTGCAAAAGACTTGTACCAAGTAAATTTCTCTATCGAAGAAATTTATGAAAATCATGAAATCATAATAAAAGAAGATTATGGATCATTTAATCTAGTTGCTAAGGGTTATGAAGGAGGCTATTGGATTAGAGATATCGTAAGTATAGAGGTAGATTAATGATAAAAATCAAAGATTTTTCATTTTCATATTTAGGGGAAGACAAAAAATCCCTTGATAGAATAAATCTATCGATAGATAAAGGAGAATTTATTGTAATTAATGGGGATTCGGGATGCGGAAAGTCAACTCTTGCACTTTGCATAGCAGGATTTCTAAAGGACAAGGGACAAAGTGTTGGTTCTCTAACAGTTGATGGAATTGATACCTTCTCTCAGGAAATATTTGACATGTCGAAAAAGGTTGGCATAATACAACAAGATCCAGAAGGGCAAATATGCACTTTGAGAGTTAAAAATGAAGTTGCTTTTGGATTGGAAAATCTAATGATTTCTCGAAAAGATATTTATGAAAAAATAGAGCATTATTCTAAAATGATTGGAATTGAAAATCTCTTGGAAAGAGATATTTTCTCCCTATCTGGGGGAGAAAAACAAAAGGTTGCTATTGCATCAGTTATGGCCATGGGACCAGAAATATTAATCTTTGATGAGCCTACATCAAATCTTGATCCAGTTGCAACAAAAGAAATATTCAAAACAATTACTGAAATTAAAAAACAAACAAACATTACCATCATAGTAATAGAGCATAAACTTGGATATCTTGAAGAGCTTTGGGACAGAATTGTATTTATGGAAAAAGGAAAAATAAAAGAAATATCAAATACAAGAACGAAAAAAAAATATTTTTCTGAAAAAAATAACGGAAATGGGTTTTCAGGGAAATCTTTGATTGACATAAATGGACTTAGCTATGAAAAAGATGGAAAAATCATTCTTTCCGATATAAATCTCTCTATAAAAGAAGGTGAAGTTCTATCAATCATAGGAAAAAATGGATCTGGTAAAACAACTTTGCTTTTGCATCTATTAGGTGTTTACAAACCTTCACATGGAAAAGTTAAAATCATGGATGCAGATACGAGAAATAAAAATGTTTCTGAATTATCAAGAAAAATCGGTTATGTTTTTCAAAATCCCAATCATCAAATATTTGAAGAAACAGTTTTAAAAGAGTTAAACTTTGGACCAAAAAATTTTGGAATTAGTTTTTCAGAAGATGAGGAAATTTTAAAAGACTTTCAACTTGATGGATACGAATCTAAAAGTCCTCAAAACCTTAGTTTTGGTGAAAAAAGAAGATTAAATATTGCTTCAATTAAAGCATGTGATCCTAAGATTATCATCCTCGATGAACCTTTTGTTGGTCAAGATGATAAGAATACTGAAATTATTTTAAATTGGATTGATAATGAAACAAAAAAAGGAAAAACAATTATTTATGTTTCTCATGATCCAAGAATCTTAAGTTCAAGAGAAGATAGGATTCTATTTCTTGATAAAGGAAAAATAGTAGCCGATGGAAAAAAACAAGAGGTGATAAACGTCTTAAAAGAACTCTCTTTTGAAGAGTTTTTCTTGGACAGCTGACATGATTAAATATATAGAAAAGGAAACTTTCCTCCATAGGGTAAATCCCATTTCAAAGCTGGTAGTTCTTTTTACATTTGCATACTCTTTGTTTTTTTTTAACAGTTGGTTAGTTCAAATTTTGGCACTATTATTGGTACTATTCCTTTACACCATAAGTGGAATAGGTGTATCAAAAATTGAAGGTAAAAAATTTTTTATAGTTTTTTCATTAACACTATTTATAATAAATATTTTATTTATAAGAGAAGGTCAAATATTATTAAATTATTCTATAGTGAGAATTACAATGGATGGCATTGAATTTGCTATTTTTTCAGTGACAAGATTTCTTGCAATTGTTTTTTCAAGTTTTCTTTTTGTTATGACAACAGAACCTAACAAACTTGCTTATTCTTTAATGCAGTCAGGTTTACCTTACAGGTATGGATTCACCTTAGTAGTTGCACTAAGATTTGTACCAACATTTCAATTTGAAACAGGAAATGTTAGAAATGCTCAGGCTGCAAGAGGCCTTTCTGTAGATAAGATGTCTGTAAAAACATTGTATAAAATGGCAAGGTACACATTCATACCTTTAATTAGATCAACTATGCAATACATAGACACTCTAACGGTTTCCATGGAAGGCAGATGTTTTGGAATATATGAAAAAAGAACATATATAGAAGAAGTTAATTATGAAAAAAAAGATTTAGCGATATTGTCCATGTCTTTAATATATATTATTGGATTTTTTTATCAAAGATTTGGTCAAAATTTTCTTTAATTTTTTGTATCCAACTGTTTATTTCTTCTTTTTGGCTTGGCCTAAATGAAGCATCAAACGAAAGTCCTTCAATTATAAAATACTTTAAATCTGTCATAGGATCCTCAAAAACAGAAGAACTATTTTCTAAATACAACTGAATAAAGTAATTCGACAAATAGAACTTTTCTTCTGTGAATGAAGGTGATGAATCCAGTATCTGGGCTATAGCCCCTCCTATATCTTTTAGAGGATTGCCATAAGTGCTTTCTTCAAAATCTAATCCATAAACCTTATCTAGATAAATAAAATTTCTTATGCAAAAATCTCCTTTTAGTAAAGACATATTATCTTTTTTTAATTTATGAATTGAGCAAAAAAACTCTGAAAGCCTTTCTATATATTTTTCTTTATCAAGTGTATTGGAATTTATAAGATCCATAAAAGTCTCGCCAGGTAAGTATTCCATAAATATAGTTTTATTGACCATAGCATATGGTTTAGGTATGGTTATGTCGTGATCATAAAGAAAATTAAGAAGACTAAATTCAAATCTTTGTCTTGCAGTTCTAAAAACTTTTGCCACAATTTTTTGATCCTTATATTCTATTAAGTAGACAGAATTCTTCTTTGAATAAAAAGTTCTTAAGATGTAGTTATCAAGATACTTTTCAAGGTAAATAAAATCAGTATTCACTAAATCATCCTTTATACTTACTTCAGTAACTCTGTTCTTAAGTATTTTCTTAAGAATATATAAAGATCCTTGTCCCAATTTAAAGGAGGATCTTCTTTTTCTGTAAGTATTAATAAGTAAGATATAGATTTTTTGTCAAGCAAATATTCAAAGTCTTTATTTTCTATAAATCTATAAATTGAGTTAAATATGGGTGAAGGTAAAGGAACTTTAAGCTTTGATAATCTAAGACTTGTCGATATTAAGGAGTTTTTCAGTTCTTCTTTTTCAGAATCAGAAAGATCGTGATAAATTCTCAGAGTTTTATTTTCATCCCAATCATTTTTTGCTCTTTTTTTAAAAATTTCCACAGTTTTACAAATGTTCGGCCATCTATTGGGAAATTCGAGAAGAAGTCTTTGTATAGATAAAATATTTTCTTGAATATAATTAACTCTTTTTTTTACCTCTTCTATATCGCTTTGATTATAATTAAGCTCATAATAGTCAAGTTGTTCTAATAATTGCAAATCTTTTTCTCTTCTAGAACTACTTTTTCTGTAAGAAGAACTACTAGTTGAATTAAAATTAGGGTTATTTTCCATCCAAATATAAAAAAATTATAAATATAAAAATTTTTTGTATGGCTTAAATCCCTAATTTTTTTCTATTTGATTCGATGTGAGAAAGAATAGCATCCGCTGCTTTAATTGCATCTTTTTCAACATCTATAATTCCGCCTGTGATATTTTTACAATCCTCTGTTAAAAGTTTAACAAGATTTGGACCTCCAGTAACCGGAGGAACGGGATTTACATAAGTATATAGTCCAAATGCTAAAGCGAATATGGCATCAATAGTTGCCTTTTGTTCCATATACTCTGGTGCGACTGCGGCAACTGGCAAATCTGGAACAGGTACATCTCCTAAAGCTTTTGAAACTACCCCAATTAAGTCAGCAAGCCTTCCTGTATCCGTACAAGTACCATAACTTAGAACTGGAGGGATGTTTAAGCTAGTACATAGTTTCTTTAATCCAGGACCTGCTTTTTCTTTAGCATCTATGCTACATAATCCGCCAACTTGAACTGCGCCATTTCCACATCCTAAGGATAAAACTAAGATATCTCTCTTTATTAGTTCAGAAACAATTTTTATTGTATGTATATCCTGTCCGGAGTCTCTTAAGGTAGTACATGAAACCATTCCAGCTACCCCTCTTATTGTGCCATCCTTAATTGCATTTAATAAAGGTTCAACCGTCCCTCCCAAAGCTTCAACTATACTTTCTGTTGAAAATCCTACTATTGCTTCCTTCATTGGTAGTCCGACTACAGGTTCTAC